>DATELO010000110.1:0-2578 GCA_035276505.1 Candidatus Nitrosocosmicus sp. | reverse complement strand
GTAACCAAAGGTATTATTTTATAACCCGAAAATAGGATTGATAACCATCTAGGACTATGAAACTAATTTGCAAACCATGTGGATAACCTCATGATTTCCACCGAACCCGCTACTAATTAATAGTAACGATTGGAGAAATATTAGAATTAATCATTTGTCGACTATTTAAAATATACACCGGAGATAACAACTCAAGTATGCTTAGAAAACCTTATAACTAAATGAGAATAATTTGAGCATGCTGAGAAATTGATGGAATGTGTTTAAGAAAAACACTGAGATACAATGTGATCCTTTTTAAAACACCAATCTACTATAATTTATTTGAAGTAGAGGAGAATCATAGAAGTGGATTTAGAGAAGAAACACTATGAAAATATAGAATTAGGTATAGCATTTGATTATCCATCAGATTGGGTTGAGATAACTGATGAGAGCATAAAAAGTTTTGGTGCGGATGTATTGATCCACAGCGATTCGGTAATTTTTGGATTTAAAAGAGTGCATGTAAAAATAAACTCCGATGGTCCAATTGAAATGGCCATCGAAAAAGTATTAAAGGATACAATTTACTTGGGAGAAACAATACTTGAAGAATCAAAGTTAGATAAATATCCTATTACAAATGGCCGCTCTGGAACTGTAATCGTAAAGAGATCGTACGATGATAAGAATATAGTTATCCATGAAAGAACGTTTATCATAAATGACAAAAAAGATCGTGGTTTTATAACCTTATTTGAACAGGATCAAAAAAATACCAAAAGCATAGATTCTGTGAATGTTCAGAATCAACTGGAAGAAATATTTGAATCGTTTAGATTTTTGTAGCAATTGCTAGAAATAGTTATTTGATAGATTCAAAATGAGTTTAAAATGACGCAGTATTCCAAATTATTACACAGCCATTATACTTAAAAAAGTAGTAGAGATTATAAAACTACGTCGAATTAAATGATGCTACACATACATAGTAAGTTACTTGCATCCTCTCTATTCTTTCACGTAATTTTGGAAAATAGTGCTGTCCATGTTCTGATTTTTGGTGCACTTGTAGTGCTTCTTTGTTCTCATATTGTTCCATAACTATGTAGTTTCTAGGTTGTTCAGACTTGTAAAGATCATATCGTTTTTTATTTAATTTGATTTACATAGGAACCACAGGCACTACATCTGTTTCATTTTCAGCTGGCAAGGTCTTGTTTAATACTTCAACCGTTGAATTTGAATTTGTTTCATTAATAGTAGTCATTGGCAAATCCTCTGTGGTTGGAGTTTGTGCCCATATCGAATTTGTTAATATTCCTGTAAATAAATTAATAGTTACAATTGCAATTGCAAATGAAATAATAGACAGATTCGTGATATTCATGATTTAGTAACATGATTATCATAATATATAACATGTATAATCATATTACACTAACAAACCAAGTTTTTAGAATATTAGCAAATTAAAGAAAAACAAGATGATTAATGACAAATCTTTGTCTTTACACAAATCTTTTTACGATCCAGAACATTTCCATATTATTGTTGAAATTTTGAGAAATTATTTAAGAATTGAAAATATCATCGAAAGAAATAATATTCCTTATTATAAGTAGAAGCGTAACCACACTTAATACACTTCTCAGAATTATTTGTGATAGTGCTGGCATCAAAGGCTTCTTCATCCATTTGAAGAGCTGAAGAGTGTTCAACACCACATTGCTTGCATTTTACCATCATTGTCATTATAAAAAATAAACAATGATTTCTTATATGTCATTCTTGTTTGCTATTGCTAATATGTCATCTCCTTGCTTGAAAAAAATATAACCTACAAAAAGTTTAGTATGTATATCCGAACCCTTATACCACACGGAACTTAATCCCACAGAATAACCATTGAGTATAAAGAGTACAGGGTGTCTAGATACTATCGGACCCAAACATCGAATTTATGGTAACAATATGCTGAATTAATTCAATATAAGTCATGGTGCAAGAGATGGAATAGAGTCAAATTTGTTTCAGATACACCTAACCCGCATAGTATACGGGTCTAAACACATAGTAGAGGTAATGATTAAAGTAGTTGGGATAATATCATCATCATGAGCGACCGCGATCCCCACAAACAACCCGAGAAACTTGAATTACAAGCTAGACTAATTGTCATGATACTAGACAAATGACCATAACCAAAACCCAACAAATAGAGTTAACCAGAAAAATTTTTAAAATACTTGGGGGTGAAAAGAACGTATATAATTTACACTTTTACTGGAATAAGGGCGACGGGTTAGAGTTTTACACTGCTAGTATATCAAAGGTTCAGAAGAAACAAATCAAAAAATTGTTTGATAGAAATAGATTCTACATATTGGTAGAGAATTCAAAACCTAACCCATTAGAATCGTTTCATCCTAACAATGGTTTACACTTTTGGATATACGAAAAGCCCACGTATAAAAACCCACCAACATTATGAGCCTTAACATACAAGCGCCCAACTTTTAACACCTAATCATATTAAAGAATCACTATAACATTTATCACAGGAAGATGGAGAAGCAGAATATATACGTGGTAT
>DATELO010000109.1:0-4245 GCA_035276505.1 Candidatus Nitrosocosmicus sp. | reverse complement strand
AGATCCTGGGGCTTGGGGGGTGTAGTACTACTGTTGATTGAAGAAGAGGGCTCAGTTGAGAAAGTAGAGTTTAATTCGCTTGGAGCAGATTTATTTGAACTATTCTTGACAATATCTTGTAGGGCGGTGACGTTAGAAGGAGTTGCTTCAATTATTTGCCTAATAGGTATATCACTGGCATTTGTGTTTTCAACTTCTTGTATCATCAAAGGAATTAAAGAAAGATAGGTTTGGTTTATGCTAGCTAGTATCTCAGCGTCACTAACAACAGAAGAATTAATTTCTTGTCCAGTAACTAATCTATCCATATTGGATTGGCTATTTAGAATTGCTGGAACTATGGTTAATAATATGATAAAAGAGATCAAAACATAACCTAATCTGCCTAGAGGAAGGGCGACGTTCATAATACGTTTGATACCTATTGATAAAATAAATATATTACTGAATGCTTTTAAAGAGATTTTAATAAGTTAAAGAAAAATTTTTAGCAAGAACAAAAAAAAGGTTGGTTGTTATCTACCTAGACACAAACCGTCTGGGACAGATGTGTTACAGTTGTTGTCTGAAAAGACGTTGTTGTTTATATTGGTTGGTAGACCGTTACCATTATTCAAATCCACACCGCGGTTCTGTAATACATTGTTTGAGTTGACGTTGTTTTCAGTACTTTGGCCATCAAGGAAGATACCATTTACAGATCCCTGGATTGTATTCATGGAAAGTTCATTTGCTGCAGAGTTGACTAGTGTTACACCTGCCAAGTCATTTGATTTGAATAGATTGGTTGTCAATTTTGAACCAGAGGAGGAGTGTGCTGCTACACCTATGCTGTTTCCAAACATAAGGTTATCTTCAATTACTACATTCTTGGAGCCTGTTTCAAAGACTGCAATTTCATTTTCAGTGAAGGTGACTCTTGAGATTTTGTTGTCTTCTCCACCAGAGAATAATGCACCTGCTTGGAAGCTTTTGATTGTTCCTGGACCTTGAACAGTTACTTCATCATTGTCTGCAAACATGATTCCAACTTTAGAGCTCTTTTCGCCTGGACCGCTTAATGTAAATCCATTCAGATCAATTGTAATGCCGTCTGCACCTACAATGATACCATCAGTCTTACAATCAAGGTTGGCAGTCAATTTTACACTTTGTTTAATAACTTGACCACAAGATAAGCTAGTGCTTATTGGAGCTGCTGTGCTTGCGCTGTCGCTGCTGCCGCTGCTATCACTTGCTTGTGATGGTTGATTATTATCATTAGAATTAGAAGATGGGAGTGCACTGTTCAAAATATTGTCTATCATGCTGCTTTGTGCTGATGCTACAGTTGGTTGTATTAACAAAGCACCAACAGATGCAAACGCAATTAATGCCGCCATGAGATATATTTTGTTATTCATTCAAACAAAGATTCCATTGTATAATATATATGGGAAACTATTGTTTTTACTTAATTCAAGATTAATTTCTATCAGATATAAATAATTAGTAAGTAGATTGATTAGAACTTTTTTTGTAACAAATCATTATGTATATTCGATCTGTCGAGGGTAGATGTCTCGGTTCTAACCATACAAATATTAATATTATTACGAGAGGTATTCAAATTAATTTGAGGATGGCAGTAATTGGAGCTGGTGTTGCAGGTAGTTATCTTAGTAATATGTTGGATAAACGTGGCCACGAAGTTACTCTCTTTGAAGCAAACAAAAAGGATTCACATTGGCCAGTGTGTGCATGGGGTGCATCAAAACATGTGTTAGAATACTTTTCCAATAACGCGGGCCTAGATTTCAATAATTATGTATTTCATGTCGGAAAAAAATTGAAAATGAGTCTTCCAAATCAAAAAACAGAATTTCTCGATTTAGATGGCTTAGTTACCTACAATAAGAAACAATGGGAAAGTGATCTCTTGTCGAAAGTAAATGTAGAATATGGAATTAGTTGTGATAAAAAGAGTTTCCCTAAGGAAAAATACGATTACATTCTAGATTGTACCGGATTTCATAGAAGATTTTTGCCTAGACCTGAAGAAGACTTTGTGATACCTGCTTACGAATACTTACTTGAAAACATAGATGATATTAGTGAATTTCATGTAATGGGCTATAAGGGAGCTAGAGGGTACTTTTGGTATTTTCCCCTCAGCAATGGCAGAGGATTCATGGGTGCGGGAGACATAGATAGGAAATATCTAGGAATAAAAGAATTTTTTGATGAACACCCGCAAGCAAAAATAATAAAAAAAATTGGGAGGCCCATAAGACTAGCGCCCCCTAAATTGATGGAACCTTTTTGTGATAACAATATTATTGGTGTAGGGGAGTCAATTGGAACAGTATTTCCCATGCTAGGAGAAGGCATTATTCCCTCACTTTTGAGTTGTGAAATATTCCTGGATGTGTTAGATAGGTCCAAAAAAGACAACAAGAAATTTGACCAAAGTGAGTACCGCGAAAAAATACTAAAGAAATTTCAATACTATTTTGATGTTTATAAAATCGTAAGACTGAAGATGGATGGAAAGTTAAGTACAGTAAAACATTTTAATTTACTTTTGAGCATGTACAAAAATATGAAAAAGGACGAGAAGCGATTTGGATTTGAAATTAATTTTGAAAAAATGAGAAGATTGGTAAATGCTCTTTAATTCTGGTTATTAGGCACGTATATCATTTGTCAAACTTCTCTTCTCCTTTTGAATTAGATGAAGGGTCTTCATCATGAGCCATTAATTCAGTTTTATTGGTCCTCTTCAAAATATCATTCAAATAATTCATTACAAATTCGTCCTCTTTCTTCGTAGTTTTACCTTTTATCAATCTTACTTGATACTGCATTATCCAAGCCCAAACCCAATTCTGATTGATCAAGGCTTCGTTTTCTACCGAATATTGATGCTTTCTATGCCAATAGCCAATCAACATGGAAACAGGGATATAAAAGAGTGCAAAAAGAACTATAAACAAAGGCAAAGATATAGTATCCCCTAAGATGGGTATCTGTTTTATGGCAAAATTATAGGTGATAAGTATAAAATTAGTAAAAGTCAACAAGAATATCAAATAAATGCTATGACCATTTCTAAAATCTAGCCACCTTCTACGGACAAATCGTTGATTAATTTTCAGGTATTTTGACACAACCTAGTAATGATTTTTTCTCTAATTTAGATTTACTTTGCAAAAAGATTTTACTATCTTAAGTTAAAGTTCAGGAAATTACAATTTTCCAAGAATCCTATCTCATGGGCATTTATCAAATAAACCTTTAAAGATAACTCCCTAGGAACTACGATTACTACATGCCCTCTAGTCAATATTATCATATTTCAAAAATAATGGAGATGATAATAGCGTTAAATCCGGATTCCGTATTAGATATGGGAAGCGGATTTGGTAAATTCGGTGTGCTATGTAGAGAGTATTTAGAGTTATGGGATGGAAGAAAAAAATATGATTTTAGAAGAAGGATAGATTGTGTAGAGGTATTTCAACAATATATTTCCCCATTACATCAATATGTTTATGATAATGTATATAACAATGATATTTTATACATAGCTTCCCGACTGGATGTTACCTATGAATTGGTTCTGTTAATTGATGTACTGGAGCATTTTGAAAAGGAGGATGGAACTAATTTAATAAGAACATTATTGGCAAAGAACGGATGCATTCTAATTAGCACTCCAAAAAACCCTACTCCACAAAAAGATGCCTTTGATAACGTATACGAAACTCATCGATCTGTTTGGACCCCAAACGAATTAACTAGTTTAGGTCATACTGCATTTATAAGAGACGATATTTCATGGATAGCAATAATATCATCTAATAAAAATATTATATCAAATTTTAATAAAGGCATTAGGCGATTAAGAAGTCATGGAAAATTGCCTCTTCAAACCAAATTAAGAAGATTTGCAAGACAGGTTCCAGGAGTAGCCAGTACATATAGGAAGTTAAGAGTTAATAGGAAGGGATAAATTTTTTTCTACAACTAACTTTTTAGCCGCCACAAGAGGTTTCGATTTTTTTCTACCCCATTTTTTTGTACATTGATATAATAACATAAAAACTTGCTATTTCATTCCCTTCGCTCTTTATAATTTAATGGGATGTAACAATATTATCATAAAGAGTAACAAACGCACTGCAGTAGTCTTATGATGGATAAATTTGCACCCTATGCCCCTGAGCAAGAGTTATTGCTTTTTACAAATCATCAATTCAGTAG
>DATELO010000108.1:0-4660 GCA_035276505.1 Candidatus Nitrosocosmicus sp. | reverse complement strand
CTCATCTAATGCAACAAGCTCATCTAATGCAACAAGCTCATCTAATGCAACAAGCTCATCTAATGCAACAAGCTCATCTAATGCAACAAGCTCATCTAATGCAACAAGCTCAGACTCACAAGGGGTACAAGTCTCTATAGTTTCAGGTGCGTCTACGTTGACCGATACCGCTTATAGTCCAAATCCCATCAATGCTAAGATTGGTCAATCTATTGTTTGGACAAACGATGACGCAGCTTTTCATACGGTCACTTCTGGAGAAGTAGGTGCAGCAGACGTTGGAAAAGAATTTGACTCTGGATTGACTGGACCTACAGCCCTCACCAGTAAAGGAAAAACATTTGAACATACGTTTGATGCAGCGGGCGAATTTCCTTATTTTTGCACACTACATCCTGGAATGATAGGTACGGTAGTTGTAAGTTAAGTATTTCAGCATAATAGTATTATTTTTGTTAATACATACACAGACAAATAAAATTTAGAAATAGTTATTTGTTGTAGCAAATTCATGCAATTTACGTATATAAATACATAATACAGCAGGCTGACTAGTTAGTATAATGAATGACAAGGTCGAGAGAAAACCGAACTCTTTGATAAATGAGAGTAGCCCTTATTTGTTACAACATGCATTTAATCCAGTTAATTGGTTAGCTTGGAATGATGACACAATTAATCTCTCAAAAAAAGAAGATAAACCAATATTTCTCAGCATAGGTTATAGCTCTTGTCACTGGTGTCATGTTATGGCACATGAGTCATTTGAAGATAATGAAATTGCAAAAATTATGAATGAAAAATTCATTAACATAAAGGTCGATAGAGAAGAAAGGCCAGATATAGACGATATTTACCAAAGGGCATGTCAATTGGTAACCGGTAATGGAGGTTGGCCTTTATCCATATTTTTGACTCCAGACCTCAAGCCATTTTATGTAGGTACATATTTTCCAAAGGAGAGTAGATATGGAATGCCCGGTTTTGGAGAAATCCTCAAACAACTCTCACAAGCATATTTAGCAAAGAAGGACGACATTGATAAGACGACCGCAGAATTTGTTGAAGCCTTAGCAAGTACCTCAAAAGATATCAGGGGCAACGGTATTGGTGAAATTGACAAGACTGTATTAGATGAATCAGCGCTAAATCTATTACAGATGGCAGACCTCGTTAATGGTGGTTTTGGTATTTCTCCCAAGTTCCCAAATGTTTCAAATTTGTTATTCTTGTTACGATATTATGATATTTCAGGAATCGAAAAATTCAAAGATTTTGTTCTATTGACATGCGATAAAATTATCTTTGGAGGAATACACGACCATTTAGGTGGAGGATTTTCTAGATATTCAACAGATCAAAAATGGTTAGTACCTCATTTTGAAAAGATGTTGTATGATAATGCATTACTGGTCATACTATTTTGTGAAATGTATCAAATTTCCAAAGATGACATATTTAGAGATACTGTTGAAAAAACACTAGATTACATATTGAGAGAGCTTACTAATGATAAAGGGGTTTTCTATTCGGCTGAAGATGCAGATTCCGATGGCGAAGAGGGGAAATTTTATGTTTGGTCAAAAAGAGAAATAATTTCAGAGATCAAAATTCCACTACATCAAGACATATTTTGTGAATATTTTGGTGTAACTGAAATGGGGAATTTTGAGGGGAAAAACATACTCAATATCAAGTACTCAATTGATCGACTATCAAAAAAATATAGTTTAGCCGTAGAAGAGATTAAAAACATAATAGATGTGAATTCGGCAAAACTCTTTGATGTCAGAGAGAAAAGAGTAAGACCTCAAAAAGACGATAAGACAATTTTATCATGGAATGCATTAGCCATATCTGCCTTTGTTAAAGGTTTCAAAATAACAGGAAACGGAAAATATCTAGAGGCTGCATTAAATGCGGTAGAATTTGTAGAAAAAGAGTTAAAATCAAAGGATGGATTTTTATATCGAATTTACAAGAAAGGCGAGATTAAGATACTTGCCTATTTAGATGACTATTCTTTTTATATTAACGCCCTCTTAGACATTCTTGAGGTAAAGACTGATTCAAAGTATATCGACTTGGCTTCTGATTACGCTGACTGGGCACTAAAACATTTCTGGGATAAGGAAGAGAATAACTTTTATTATTCCTCCGACCTCCATGAATCTCTACTTCTAAGAACTAAAATACTGTACGATCTTGCAATACCTAGTGGGAATTCGGTTTTCGTATCTAATTTGATTCGTTTGTATCACATAACTGGAAAGAGAGATTATATAGATAAAGCAGAGAAAATGATAAAAGGGACGATCTCAGCAGCCTTAGATAACCCCTTTGGATTTGGTTGGTTGTTATCGTCTAGTTATATGTATATCAAAAAACCAATAGAAATCACCATCCTTTCTCACGATAGCAAAGATTCAAAAATGACCGATGAATTGAACAAAATGTTTATTCCAAATGGCATATTTTCAGTTTTATATGAAGGAAATGCTTCGCAGGACCTTGACAAATATAGTCTATTTAAAAATAAAACAATGATTAAAGAAAAACCAAGTAGTGATTATGTATTGATATGTAAGGATTTTACTTGTACTCCTCCCATAACAGACATAAGAGAAATAGAGAAAATTTTAGATTCATATTCATCAACATCAAAGGAAAGAATTAAATAAATTTTTTTACAGCTAGATCACAGTGTTGAATCCTGTTCAAGTAAGATTTTTTTCTATTATCGGATTGAGTTTAGTTTTACTTCCAATAATTAGTGTAAACATATTTGGTCAATTGGACCAGACATCAGATAACTTTGATCAAGCAAAATCATCTAGCGATGAGGCGCTATCAATAATTGATTCTTTGAAGGGATCATCTCTACTCGATTCGGTTGTAGAAGACATGAGAAATATTTCCTATCCAACTATGAATCAAACAATCAACGATGGAAATAATGCATCCCAACCGTTAGATAGTACTTTAAGTTTTCTTATTCCTAACAATACTACAATTGTTACTCCACTTACTAATGATACGCTAATTCCAAGCATAAATGTGACTAGCAAGAATAGTACAACTAATGAAAACATTGTAGATAACGTACAGCCGATGATAATCTTGCCATATCCTATGACTATCTCTTCGAAAGACATTATTCCATTGTATAGTTCAATGCCGTTGAAAATTGCAAATGGAAATATTTTGGCTAAACTCCCATGTAATTCAACGGACCCATTGTTACGAATTGTTGGTACCTCCTCGGATAACAACATATTTCCTATACAGCTAAATATTTTGTCCAACTTTTCTGGGACCGGAAGTATGTGTATGTATCAGTCAATAATTCCAGATGACTTGTCGAATCTATTATATTCACATACCCTGACGAGTATTTACCTCTACAATCCTTTGGATTTTCCACTTGAAGTGCCTACAACAACATCCATTTTCATAGGAATACACAAATTAATAGAGTGAAATTAACTCTATATAGAATACATTATTCCGCCAGAAACTATCGGAATAGATTCTAGATTGGATAGCTCTTTAACACGAGCAATAATCGCATTAAACCAGAGACTATCGATGCCTTGACTCCAAATAGTTATTTTCTTATAGTCTCTTTCTTTGCCTTGATGAAAAAAACCTTTACAATCCTCGACCGTCATATTGTTATACTTTTGACTTATTTCCTCGACTGCTAATTTTGCTTCTGATGGTAAGTATAAAATAGTCAACGTTGGATATGGGATAGTGTCTGTAGAAGTAGAAGATGAAGACGCATCGTTAGCCATGGTTATATTGTCTTTTAGACTTATATGATGATTTCGTTACAAAAATTTGAAAAACAGAAGCGATCAATCGAAAATTCATAAAGACTATATGTTTATTACATTATTGTAACTGTATGAAGGTGGAGCAATTTACAAAAAGCATACTCGAATTAAATGATAATATTTTATTTAGCGGGATTATTGAAAAATCTGGGCATTTAAATATCAGTAGTCAAAGAGATGCTTTGGATAAGCATTTAAAAGGAAGAAATGCCGAATTAATTATTTCTGAATCTGCATATGCAGTTGATTTAAGAAAAGGTTTTTCATCTTCATTTGGTAACTTAAACTCCATTTGCTACGAGTACAGTTCACTTAAAATATTGATAATACCGGTAAAAGAACATATCTTGTTTTTATTGATCAATAAGAATGTAAATACAAGTGATTTGTCAAAACAGATCTACAAGATTGTTAACTCTGACAATGAACTTGATTTATACTCTTAAAAAACAGATTGATGATGATCGAATCAAAATGATTTAACGATCATTATTTCTGACTCTTAAACTGCGACCAAAAATCTAGTAATCTAAAGTATGAAGAGGTTGCTTCTTTCATAGTTTGAAGATAAGCCTCACGTAATTGGTCCCATAATAGGTAATAGTCAACAACGTTATCGGAATTGGTTGTCGTTAAATTCATTGGAGTTCCTTTCGGTTTGACTATAGCTGGATCTGGATCGTTTGTTTTTGATTGCGTCTTTTCTTCTGCTTCTCTTTTGGTCTTTTCTTCTGCTTCTCTTTTGGTCTTTTCTTCTGCTTCTCTTTTGGTCTTTTCTTCTGCTTCTCTTTTGGTCTTTTCTTCTGCTTCTCTTTTGGTCT
>DATELO010000107.1:0-4205 GCA_035276505.1 Candidatus Nitrosocosmicus sp. | reverse complement strand
GAATCTAAAGTGTTCTAATACCATTTTATCTCTAGACAGATATTCTTTTCTTGATTCTGGATTTAGAAGTAAATTGAATGATTCTAAGGTTTCGGCCGGCCTCAAACCAGTCAATACCCCAAACTTAATGATGTTAGAGAATCGTGGATATTGCTGTATAGCATTCTTTATCCAATCAAGCATATTACTAAAATCCTTCTCCTGATTAGTGATACTATGAAAACTTGTGAGCGAATCTCTACTTGCTGCCCATTTCAATTGGTATCTATTCTTGTAAGCCTGCCACGTATCATAGCATCCGATATACTTTGACAACAAAGCCAATGATTTCATTATATGCTTCTTTTTGTCAATAGAAAATTCCATTATCTCTGTAAAATCACCAGTTACCAACAATTGGTTATAACGGATTGCATACGCCATTCGTGTTTTGATGGTTGCAGGATGGAGCTTTAAGGATAACAAATATTGGCTAAATCCGTCTAAATCTATCTGTTTTTCGTCTTTAAGTGTCCATAATCGTTAATTTGTTCTCTCAAGGCGACGATCCCGGGTTCAAATCCCGGCCGGAGCATCCTTCTATTCTAACGTCACCTAGCAATCGATTAAAATTTAAAAATAGTTCATATTTACAGGTCATCCATACTAAAAGCCTTTTCCTTGGTATAGCAAACTAGTAAATTTGGTTACGGATGAAAGATATTCGAATGTTTGATTGTTCAGTTAATAAAATACAGCGAAGGAAACAAATATTCTGCCGAATTAGTATTCAAAGTCCTAATGGTACTACACACAATAGTTGAATTAATAATCAGAACTACCTAGATTCTAACCTTTTTTATCACCGTCTCGTTTTAGAATATATTGGCCAAAGAAAAAAATGCAATTGTTGAGGATATCAACTTTATCCTGTCTCATTTTACTGGTCAGGAATATCTATTTCCAAGATCGATAATGACAATCAAAACTAAGGGACAGGTTTTTGTTGACAATTTTGCACAATTGTATGATCATTTTTTAGGGGCTAACTTTAAGGATTGTAGAGTTAATGCTTACCCCTATCACCATTCGGCAGAAAGGAAGAATCTCTATCCAAGTTTTATCTTCATCGATCTAGATTTATCTTTGTGTTCAACTTGTGTCTATCCGATCAGAAAATTAGATTATATTCTCAAAAAGACTTTATTGAAAATATTCAAAGAGATCGGTGGTTATCCAACGGTTCTATGGACCGGCGGTGGATATCATATTTATCAGCCAATCAAAATAGTGACTAAAGATGGAAAAAAACAGCCATTGGAGACAATTAAAGAATTAAAAAACTTAAATCCATTTGTAAGGAACGATCTTACAACTGAATTCATCCGATTTGCTGCCAAGCAATTTACCGATCGAAAGGTAGATCCAAAACACAATCCATCTATTTATTCCTGTTTAATCCGAATACCTGGAACTATTAATTCAAAGAATAATGAAAAAGTTAAAGTTATTCAGAATTGGAACGGTATAGAAGCAATCGCAAATCCGCTAATATTACCATTCGTCGATCATCTGAAACAACTTCAGTTTGAATTTCAGAAATTTCAACAAAACGAAGATAGATGCATTTTTGGTGAAGCTAACAACCGAATTAATTGGATAGAAAAATTATTAGAAACTCCAATTCCAGATCATAGATATTACTGCTTGTGGCATATATTGATACCATATCTTGTAACAATTAAGGGATTGCCTGAACACAATGTGATTTCTATTTTGACTGAATGGCTAGATAAGTGCAATAAATTAAATAAAATTAAATGGAAATATCCACGAAGAATTAAGGAACAACTAAGATATGATAAGGGATACCCACCAATAAGTTTAGCAAACTTAAAGAAAGAGAATATTCATCTCTACAATTTGCTCCACAGTTGATAGAGTAATTCTTTAGAATATTGTTGAACTTTATCACTTTCACTACTACTAGCTTACCAGCCATTCCCAATTGACAAATCAGAATGCATCCCCATTTTAATAGAACATGCTGTTAAGGAACATTACTGATATCGTAACATATCGTTTGAAATTAATATAAAAATCCGACAATTACATTAATCTCATTGGAGTCAAAATGGTCTAAACCGTTTCTATTGATAATTCTGTTCCAAATATAATTTGATTACATCGAGGCTTTTTATTAATTTACTGAAACTACCAAAGGAAACAATAGTGTTCGGTGTAATTAATTGCAAGAATTTTTTGTATATGGGTTTTATGGTTTAATCCCTTTCCATTGTTTAAAAATTCTGCTATATGTTCCGCATTTCGATAAGAGTGGATTTCAAGCTATACCTCTTCATTTTGTGAGGCCTGTATTGCTTTTGATAAATTTACAAATTCCATCATGTCATACCTATCTTTAAGAGAAAGTAGTTAAGTTAGATGTTCCATATTTGATAAAAAAAGTCGCGAGATTGACTGTTAACTTCAATCATGCCATCGTGGTTATGTTTAAGGACTCGAAAAAGAAAAACTTCTAAATTATTCCGGGTAATTTTTCGTCGAGGGTAGCATCCTGTTTACTCCTAGCCATCGTTAATTACAATAATATAAAAATTATTAGGCGATCAAAAGTATACATCAATATTCATAAAAAATGGTCCCTGAATAAACGAAAGATATTCTTCAACTCAAGATCTAAGGGTATCTATAACTCGGGAACGTACCTTGTAAAAATATGAAAAGAGTGTATTAATACTTGAATTTATGATATCTAACTTTTGTTTCTTAATGGTCATTTCTTATTTCTGATCCTAATTAATTCAATCATTTTGTTGACCAATTCGGTTTCCTCCTTTAGAATTTCATGGTCTTTTAGATAGTATTCGTATTCATTTTCTAATAATACAATTCCCCGATCCAAGTCCTTGGAATAAATATTAAGTACACTACGTAGTAGAGATATATTGCCCAACACCATTGGTTTGATATTATCTGAATTCTCAAAAAAACCGACCAAATTCATAAGTAGATTTTTCTTTTGCAATTCTAGTGAATGGAGTATCAGATTAATTTGTGCGATTACCATATGGTTGTTGCTATTTTGTCGTTCTAACCTGATCTGAACCTGTAGTTTTCGCTTATAATAGTCGAATGCATTTTCAATCATCCGCTCATATTGAAAAAACTCGCTTCGACGACTGTCTTTCACTTAATAATATGAGAAGGGGGTCGCTATATTTGTGATTATTCGTAACTTGGTTGATTTACTACCTAAACATTATTTTGGACTCCGAGTCTTTCTTGTGACTAGATAACACTATCTTCCATCTATGACTCTAATCATTAAGTGACCTCCATTTTTTTGTCGAATTTAGGCTAAAAATCCTTTGACTACATTCTGAATCAATAGGGTCTTAACTCATTTGACATGATCGATGAATGTTATATAAAAAAAGTTACTATCAATCAAATATTATGATTACATCAAACCTAATTATACATATAATTTCGACTGTTCAGTCATATGGCCATCACCCTTTCCTCGGCTACGTTAACTAGGGATCAAAACCAGGTTGGAGATTTACATACTAAACATCTTGGAGAATGTAAGTACTTGCTAAAACGATTGAAAGGAGGTACTTACACTATATCATGGGACGGGATTCTACCAGTGTATATAGCTCAACGTAAGAATCATAAGGAAAAAAAATTAGAAATCGCTGTCGTGACTACCATAGAATACGGTAAGTTCATTCATTTACGTAAACCATATGTTAACAAGCAAATTAAAGTAGGGGGTAAAGATATGTCATTTTTACGAACATGGACCTCCGAGCAGCTTGTCGCGTTGATAGATGAATTAAAACAAATCCTAGACCAAAATTAATTTAGTTCTAGCAGTTAGTAAATAAGACAGACTGATAGTTTCTTGCCATTTCTATGGCGGTCATTTTATACAAACTTTATGATAAAATGCGGAAATATCCATCCATTTGGCTAGAATTGATTGATTGATCGATTGACAAATAATGTTTAAACAGAAAAAAATAAAAAATTAAGGAACTGATCTGCTGTAGAGTTTTCCTTCTAATGCTAGTTTGTACATTTCTGCTACGTATGGGTTTCTTGCAGGAGTTTCCGCACCCAGCTCCACCAAACGTGCATATACTCTAACTACATAGGCCAAAGCACCCATAAATGCTACTACTACACCCATGTTA
>DATELO010000106.1:0-4784 GCA_035276505.1 Candidatus Nitrosocosmicus sp. | reverse complement strand
TCCCGAGAAAAGACAGCCTTCCGTAAGGAGAAGGGCGGCCATAGAAGATGGCGTTGATGGAATGGAGGTGTAATTATCAAGCCTTCGGGCGAGGTATTCAGCCTGCCATCACCAATAGCCCAACGCACCTGAATCAAGTAATCTATAAAAAGCAGTCACTAGACTACGATACGCATTCAAAAATACTAGGTATCATAACTAGGCCAATAATTCGTTACTAGGTTGTGCGTAAAGAATAGATTTTTCTACTAGACATATCTAATATAGTGCGTATTGAGGTGATTGATTATTTTAATTGGATTTTCTCTTATTCTTGATTACTATTTTACAATAATACTATTTGTAATTGAAGTAGGAAAAGCATCTACAATAAAACCCGTATATCCCTTTAGTAATATAAACATCTAAATAACAAACGAGATTAAAACCTCCGTTATATTGAAAAGTATTTGTATTTCCCACAGAGAAGACGTTGATGGGATAGTTTCGGCTGCTCTTTTACAAAAAGGTTTGAAAGTTAAGAATTTGTTTTTGGTAGATTATCCGAATTTATTAAATTCACTAGACTATGTAATATCCATTTGTAGTAAAGACAGGAAATTTACTCGAGTTTTCATTTGTGACGTCGGTTTGAATATGAAAAATCAGTTATTATTTTTAGAAAAGTTAAAAGCATTAGTCTCAATCAATATTGAAGTTGTCTATATTGATCATCACTACCTTGAACCTGTAATAAAAAATAAAATTACTGAAATTGGGATTAAATTAGTACATGATATTAGCGAATGTACATCAGTGCAGATTTATTATCTACTTAAAGATCGTATTAGTAAAGTATTCTCATTTTTTGCATCAGCTGGAGCATTGACTGACTATATGGAAGACCGTCCAAGGGCTCAAGTTTTGGTAAATAAGTTTGACCGTACGTTTCTGATGTTAGAAGCCTGTTATCTTTCATATATAATTTCAGCTTCCCAAAAAGATATTGATTTTTTAAAATTAATCTCTAAACAAATTTCAAAGGGAAAAATGCCGCATGAATTGAAAAATGGTTCCAATTTGGTCAAACAGTTCTCAGGGAAGGTAGCAAACGCTATAAGTTTGATCGAGAAACAGTCAGTTCACCTCAATAATATTTCCTATTTTGAACACGATCTTGATCTTTCCTCGAGTATGATTGTAAATTTTGTGTTGGGTTTGTCAGGCAAGAAGGTGGGAATTGCGTTTAAAATGAAGTCGAATATTAATTCATATATATTATCCATAAGGGGATCAAAAGATTGTCAGACTCACTTAGGGAAATTATTGAATAGTTTGTCCATGGAGTTTGGTGGGAGTGGTGGAGGTCATGATAAGGCATGTGGTGCTGTCATACCAAGGGAAAATTTTCCCAAATTTTTGCAAAGATTAGATGAATCGATCGTTTAAGACGATTTGAAAAACTCTTAAGGAGTTTTATCATAATTATGACAATATCTAGATGACTAAAATAGGAGAAATTTACAGGAAAGTTCATGGTCGTTTCGTAGAAAGACCTACTAATTTCAGCTGGGTTATTCCTCAAAAACTTGCGGGGAGTGGTTTACCTTCGTCATTTGATCAGCTAACATGGCTTGCTTCAAACGGTATAAAAAGCCTAATAACCGTTAGGGAAATACCCTTACCAAGAATTTGGTTTGAGAAAATAGAGTCTCAATATGGGGAATTAGAAAATTACTTTTTAAAAACAGATGACTATAATGCTCCAACTGTTGATGAAATCCATGCGGTAGTCGAATATATCGAGCAAAAAATTCATGCTAATAAACCAGTGTTGGTTCACTGTGCCGCTGGTAAAGGAAGGACTGGAACTGTCCTTGCCGCATATTTCATAAAGAGCGACGGATTAACTCCAATAGAAGCAGTTAAAAAATTAAGAGGAATGAGGCCGGGATCTATTCAATCTGAGAGACAAGAAATGGCGATAAATACATTTTATAAGTTTCTTACTGGAAAATAACTCAACAGTTGAAAACATGCAATACTTAAATTGGTATTAAATCCTTAATAAGGTGATGAATGTGTCAGCTGATATTGGTTACAGTATTACTAATTTAAAAATTAAAGACTTAGGATTTGCTCTGTTGATTAGCTTTGCTTTTTTCAATATGGTATTTGGAACTAATGTCTATGGTACTGCTGAATTAAGTTCAGTGGGGTTTGAGATGAAGAATGGATCATTTCCCAATATAGTCCAATCGTTTAATGAATCGCAAAACTATACTGATTCGTTACCAGATCTCTTTGCAAAAGTTGAGAAGTCTGTAGTTCAGATTACCGAACCAGGTAGCCTTCAAAGCGTTGAACCCAATCCCTCTAGATTAGGTTCTGGATTTGTGTATGATAAATTGGGTCATATAATTACTAATTTCCATGTTGTAGATGGCTCTAAGAATAATAAAGCATACATTACCTTTTTGGATGGGGTATCTTATGAGGGAGAGATTATTGGAACTGATCCTTATTCTGATTTGGCCGTTGTAAAATTGCTAGACATGGACAATAACATTAGTTCAAAGCTTATTCCACTTGAACTAGCAAATTCCTCGACTGTAAGAATAGGGGAAAAAGTAGTTGCAGTCGGGAATCCTTTTGGGCTCTCTGGATCGCTTTCTGAAGGGATCATAAGTGGGTTAGGTCGGTTAATGCCCGCAGGAGAACAAAATGAATCGCCTCCAAAGGAATTTGGGAATAAATTGAGTCAAATTCCATCCCCGACTTTTTCCATACCTGACATAATTCAAACAGATGCTGCAATAAATCCCGGTAATTCAGGTGGCCCATTAATTGATATGAACGGTAGGGTGATTGGTATCAATACTGCCATTTTTTCAAATACTGGTGTGTATTCGGGAATTGGTTTCGCAATTCCATCAAACTTTTTGATCAAAATTGTTCCTGAACTGATTCAAAAAGGGTCGTACGAGCATCCTTATATTGGGATTAATGGTTTTGATATTACACCAGAAATTGCCAAAATGATTAAACTGCCTGAAGCAGTCGGATTTTTGGTTGTGAATGTAACCGATGGCAGTCCAGCCAGTGAATCAGGAATAATTGGCGGAAATCAAACAGTGCAAGTAAATGGCATTCCTTTAAAAATTGGAGGTGATATTATTACCCACATAGACGATAAATCAGTGAGAAAGGTTGATGATATTTTGTCCTATTTAGAGAACCATAAAAGTATTGGAGAAAACGTAAATTTGACAATACTTCGGGGTCCAGACCTTGTTGAAAAAGAAATTTCAATGAATTTGACATCTAGACCTTCCCATGAGAGCGATCTAAATCATCCTGCATTAGGAATTCTCGGCTTAGATCTAACACCACAAATAGCCAATTTACTCAATCTTACCCATTCAGATGGCTTTCTTATCACAAGCATAATTGAAAATAGTTCTGCTTCAAAGGCCAATTTAAGAGGGGGGTATCTCGTAAATGAAATTAATGGGACTCTAGTTGAATTAGGTGGCGATATTATTACCAAAATTGATAATCATTCAATAAAGACGCAAGGTGATATCAAGGAATATTTAAAAACGGTAAAAATTGGTGATTCTATTACCATTACTATTCTAAGGAATGGAGATTACAAGACGTTATCCCTAACTATTGAAAAAATAAGTGATAGTCAGCGTGAGCTTGAAGAATCTATCCAGAATCCTTCGAGTCAAAATCCCTTACCATCCCAATCACTTGAGCAGTTCTTGAAATCCTGTTCAAAAATACTGCCAAAGGAAGTATGTGATTCTATGATAATTATACGCTAAACATTCTATGATATATCATATATACAGGGAATAAGATAATATGATTTGAGAGTATGAAATCAAAGAATGAAGATGAGTTTAATCAATTTTGTAATCAAATTATAAGTTTAGATCCATCTATAAGGTTTGCAGGCATTGCTAATGAAGATGGTGCTTTAGAATCAATTGCTGAGAGGGAAAATTTGATACCTTTATTGACACCTGAGGAAAGGGCTCAGTATGCCATTACAGCCGCGACCCGTCAATATACGCGCTTAAGATGGGAATTTATGCTTGGAAAAATCCAGTATGCAAGTTCAAAATATGAGAAATTGATTAGGGCTACGATTCCTATAACTGACGAAGATAGCACACTTTCCTATGTTTTGTTGTTATCATTTGATCCAGAAGTTTCTAATTTTCATGAAATCATTACCAAGAAAATAATTCCCTTTATTAACGACAGTAAAGCTAACTTAAAAAGACTGCATGGTTAAGGGTCTACAATCAATGTAATAATTCCTTTACCTTTTTGGGAAACTATTTCTTATTCATTCAAATAAATAAAAATGATATACTATATATTGGTAAAAAACATCGGAATTTGCTCAAATAACCTGAACATTTTCTATATGGTAAGTATCTTAAGACCTGCATCATTATTTGGTTTAAAGGTTGCTTCCATTCTGACCCCATTCGATAAGACAAAGGGCATTGGCAATTCGGTCTTTGCCATTGTGTTGAATGGGTAAGTTGTACATGAGCGGGTATTGCTTAATCTCATGGTAAATGAGGCAAATATGTCATTAATTCTACCTTTTTTCTGGGATGATTAAACTTTATTTCGCACCATTCACTAGAGACTGGATATTATATAGGACTGATTATCAATAATCTTGATGCCCTTTGAAAACTTGTCGGAATATATTGAAAAATTAGAAAACATCGGTGAATTACGGAGAATTACCACTGAAGTTAATCCTGAATTGGAGG
>DATELO010000105.1:0-27432 GCA_035276505.1 Candidatus Nitrosocosmicus sp. | reverse complement strand
ATATATTTATATAAATTCAACAAAAATTATTAAATAATTATATTAAGTGTTTTATATATAATGTTAATTAACTAGCTAAAATGAATAAAAATAGCATAATATCTATCAGTTTTGTTATAGCAATAGCATCCATTCTCGGCGCCTCGTCGCCTAGCTTAATGAATATACCCGTGTATGCTCAATCAGGTGATGATGAAGCTGATTCTTCGGGGTCCAGTGATTATGAGGAATTTGTGAATTGCTTAGCTCAAACTGAGGGCGACAAGGGATTTGCAAGTGAAGATGAAATAAGAGACTGCTTTAGACCTATTTATGACCCAGAGGCCAATACCAATTCAATTACGTCCAATGGTGGCGATGAAAATGACAGTAGCAGCAGCAGTAGCGGAAGCAGCAGCAACAATGATGATGACGACACAACTTCAAACACTAATGAGGAGTCAAGTAACTAATCTCATTAGAGATTTGATTCTGTAATCAGACCTGCCTTTTTTTATTATTAGATCATTTTATCTCACTTATTGCATTAATTCTTGTAAATGCTAATACCTTTTTAGTACATGTCCATATCTCATAGTTAGTATAATATGAAATCGAGGCAATTATAAGTATGCTTTCGATTTATTATACAAATACACTTATTGTTCTTAACAAGAAGAACAGTAGTGTGAAACAGAAACGACATGTCGACAAATTTCCATATGTTAAGGGGACAATGTCATGTCGTTCCTCTAATGTTAATCACTGCGACATTCTTTAGTTTTATAGATTTTTAATTTCTATAATTTTCGAATATTTTATTCATTTATAATATTTAGAATATTGCCATCGGGATCCCTAAACCATGCAACTTTCATACTGCCATCAATATGTATGTCCCCATTTATTGTAGTATTGGGTAAATCATAATGTTCAAAACTGACCCCTTTATTCTTAAGCTCTGAGACAATTTTTTCAATGTCATCTCCCACTGCCCAAGTAACACATGTAGCTTTATTGGTACCTGCAAATTCAGATCTATAAACAACAATTGATGAATTACCACTTTTGTATACTATCACCTCGTCTTCGAAGGTATCTATTTTTTTTAGGCCCAGGGTGTTTTCATAAAAATTTTTTGCAATTTCCAAATCTTTGACAGCGATATTTGCTGAAGATGTCTTCTCACCTAACATATCCGATTTTCTCCCCGATACAACGAAAATGTTGGAATTTGATTGACTGATAATGACATTTTTTCAATCGATCTTTCTAAATTTCTTTTCGATCTAATCATAACAGTTATGAAAATACATCCTATAAAAGTAAATAAGGGAATAAAAGTATATTCTATTTTCAGGTTCCATAAATGAGATCAAACCAGTTAAACTCCTCTTCCACCAGGATAATTTCCTCTAAACAAGAGGGACCTTAGATAACTATGCACTTATGTTGACATCTCGGTTTAAAAGTATATTCACAGAGGTGCAGGCAAGTTATTAGTAGAATCTATAATGGAATTGCTTTCCGAATTAGTCCTGTTAGGAATTTCACCTAGTATTTGAGTTGGATTATTAGGATATGTCCAGTTTGAATCGTTCGATGAAATTTGAGCCTAAATAAGAAATGATTGATTAGATGTCACATCGTCCACATTGATTGGAACTGATCCAATAATTACTAATAAAAAGTATTAATTTTATTTTCTCTCAAATCCACTGAATTAATGATCAAATAATAATTTAGGTGTAGTTTATAAGGTTACTTGACTTTTCGCCATTATTACACAAGATGTCTCCACTTTGCTTTGACTTAAATAGTATGTTTTCTGATAAATTACAATGATTATAATAACTACTAGAATGCTTCAGAGCATTTTTTTGATAACGGTATCTGTATCTATGCTCACAGCAATTAATTTGAATCAGGTCTTTGCTCAAAATCCATCAAATCCAGATTTGAGTGTCTTAAAGGGATCTATTACTAGCACTTCAAACAATGGGAATACAACAGAACCTGCTTGGATATTAGGAGGAGTATACAAATTCACTGATTTCAATTCGTCATCACCAGCTTTGAATACCACCTTTTATATGACTAAGATTGACGGATCAGCTGAGCATACTCATTCAATATATGACTTGAAACTAACCGGAGACCCAGTTGTAGATAGCAATTCAAACTCTACAATATTTAACGGAACTACAACAGTTACATTAAAAGATGGACCCGTTGCAAATGTGCCGACTCAGATAAGCCTGCTGGATAACAGTGCAATAGTGATTAGTGTTGATGGCAACATGACTAATGACCACTTTGGATCTACACCAATCTACGGAACTCAACACCTTATCTGTGTAGAAATTCCAGACCTCTGCAGCTAACTGACAGCTATATCTCATTCTTATTTTTTTGTCTCTGAATAACCATATTCTTTTCAAATTCTTGATATTTGCTTGGATCCAACTAATTCAATATTTTACATATTATTTTAGGACTAGTCTCTTTTTGAGACTACTGCCGTGAATTCATTAGATTACTAACAAAAGGTAAATTTCAGTAATAGAATTCTCTCAAGTTCTTGTCATACTCTAGATATGTCTTTAAACAACAAATCATTTGTGTCCAGCCTTGACAATTGCTATAGGATTCGTCCAATGAAGCTTGATCATTATTAGTCCATCCTGACTCCGAAATTTTTATCAATGTAGAGTCGTCTCCTATGCTTTCAAAGGTGATCTCAACTTTTAGTCTGTTAGGTTCGACTGCACTGGCCCACTCAAATTCTATCTTTTGGTTTTTTATTGATCGAATAACATAGATTGGGAAGGATCCGGGATAATCATGAAAATCCCACATTACCTCATTTCCTCCCTCTAATGAACCACTTGCACCGCCAGTGGTGAAGTATTTGCTTAGTTTCTTTGGATTATAAACAGCGTCAAATACTTCATCAATTGACTTTTTTATTTTTGCTTGTACCGTGAATTTCAAAACCATAAATATACGCTCTTATAAGGTTTATTAGTGGTAAATGTTATATAAATGTAACATGTATGATGAAAGTGAGTATGATCATATCCTCAAGGCATTGAGTCATACTAGTCGACGGGCAATCTTAGATTCGATCAAGGATGATCCAAAGACCACATCGCAGTTGTGTAGTTTATTGAGTAATCTTGACCGCTGCACCGTAATGCAGCATTTAAACGTGTTAGAAAAAGCTGACCTGATCATAATCAAACATAAGGGGAAGCATAGATGGAATTACATTAATCTCCTCCCAATAAAAGAAATTCATGACCGGTGGATACGCAAATATTCAGTGGAGGCTCTTGATGTACTTTCACGAATGAAAAAAGATTTAGAATAACGAAGAAATGATGCGAAAACTTTTGGGTTATCTATTCAAGCTTCATGAATTCATGTGACTTTAGTTCAATACAATTCAAAAATGCTGTTGTTAAATATTCAGTGCTTCATTTACTAAAAGCCTAAGATCGGAAAAACGAATAGGCTTTTGAATCAACTTGTCAATTCTTGCATGCTTGTATTCCGGTTCGTTCTCTAAATCCTTGGTTTCAAATGCTGTCATTAAGAATATCTTTACATTCATATTTAATTCTCTTATTTTTCTTGCGAGTTGCAAACCAGAAAGACTAGGCATTCTTAAATCAGTTATGATTAAGGAGTGTTTATCTGGTGCCTGCCTAAAATATTCTAAAGCTAAAGTGGGATCGGTAAAAGAAAAAGTAGTATGACCTTCCTTGTCTAAAAATGTCTTGAACAATGTAGCCAGCTCACTTTCGTCATCTACTACCATAATCGAGCAAGCAGATGGCATCATGAATTTATTTTTCCCAAGATTATTTAACCTTATCGAAAAGCAAAAGCAATCATTTATGAATAGGAAATGCGTCGTTGTTAACTATTTCTTAGAGATAAGGCATAATTTACGAAGTGGCAAGAATTTGTAAATCAAACGCTTTAACTAAACTAGGATGAATTTGTGAATGAACTATGGTCATTATTTCCATAGGTGCAGCTCTGTGTTCAATTGAATTTATAAGATGTACAATTCCATTTTCAAGATTGGTACTTATACTGGCGGGATCATTTTTTGATGATATTATAGGCTTTAGTTCCTCATTAAAAATATCGAGCAGTTTATGGGCAGATCCATTTGCACTTTGATAGTTTACTATGTTTTTTATGCTTTCATTATTACTTTCAACTAGGGAGTGACCATTAGACATATTCATCATGCTGTGGTCCATTATACTGGAGTTATCATTAGACATGGCCATGTTAGTCATATCTGTCATATCAAAATTGACAGCATAAGCATCTCCATAATTCCTTAGCACACTATCTAATAATTCAGCAAATCTTATTGGATGAACAGATCCATCGTTACTATTCTTTGTGGCCTGACCCCCACCAATTAGATTAGAAAAAAATCCTGTCACCACGTTTATCAAGTTGGATTCCTCGGATTGTTTTAAGGTTGCAGTATTTGAAATAATCTTTTCGATACTAGTGTTAATATTTTTAGTTACTTCATCCACTCTTTGAACTGCTTGTTGCTTCTCTAAAGCAGTCGTGTTCGTACTGTTTGCTAACGAAGCTGTAATATTTCTTAACTCTCCTATCGCTAATTTAAGATCATCGCCAACCTGTTTATCTTGTTTCACGATTTCGACTAACAGATCCCAATAAAAGATGCTATTTGCTTCGTTTGCATGTTTTTGTGCCATTATTGTATCATTAGTGATCAGATTTCCTTTGACCAGATTTGATTCCATCTGAAATTGATCCATAGATGCAATTAATTTCGCATAATTATTTGAAGGAAAGTTGTGAGCATATGCAAATTGATAAACAGATGCTTTGGCATTCAGATTAATACTAATAATGAAAAGCGTAATAGACAATACGCAAAATAAAAGAAAAGAAACGAGTGTAAATTCCTTCTTCACATAACTAATTATTGGTCGAATCTTATAATAATACTTCGATTAATAATAAATTTGAATTCTATAAAGATTTATTAAATGTGAAATATACTGCAATTACTCTTGTCACAGGATAAGGCCGATCTTGCAATCAAAATAGAATTTAATTTTCTATTTTATTCTGTATTGTTTTTTTATTGTTCTATATCCAAACAACACTCTTTTTCAAGTGATTTCATCTAACTGTCTAATGCAACTGATGCATTCCTGTTTAACATTTTTCGTATATATTTCAAATATTAGGATTTGAGCTTATTATTATTCTACGATGTTTAATAACAACTAAAAGTTAAGTAAATGCTTATCGAGATACACAGACTTTCAAATGCTTCAATATTTAATACCATTCAAATAATCTTATTATGACCAATTAATAGAGCAAATTATTATCTCAAGTTCTTATTCATGTGGTTCGTTCACTGAAAAGTTTTTCAGAGAATTTAACTAAGGAAATTATTGACATTAAGGATAATAAGTTTTGGAGTTTATTTCTTGTTTTTTATGAAAGTGAATATAATGGTGCTGACTTATATGTTAACTAGTCAACATAATGGAAGTTTAAGCCTGATTTACCATATTATTGTTATTACCATGTTGTTCTAAAGGGGCAAGTTGTGTATCGTAGATAGTAGATGATCCTAATTCTGGACACTGCGCAATTACAGAATTTAAGTTTTGGAGTTCTTTTTGAACCTCATTTGACAGATTTTCCTGGTTCAATGATCTTAGAAATTCTTCTTTTCCTCCTTCCATAACATAGATATGGTTCGAAATTTCATTGGCTTTTAGTTGGCACAAATTGAGATATGCAGAAGGTGCGACAAGTCCTATTATTACTGCGGCTCCGATTATGATAGGAACGGACAGCATTAATGCCAATTTCTGAACCTTTTCCATTTGGATGATTAGTACGTAATATGATTGTTAAATAATCTATCTCTTTAATAAATGACTCCAGTAATATTCAAACCTACATTTTCATTCAGCCGTGAAATAGCTGTGATATTCCTATGCTTGTTCGGGTTAATATCAAAATAGCAAGTTTTTACATAGGAAAAAATTATGGATTGTCGTAGCAGATCGCATAACTTTGTACTGATATCGAAGAATCGGAGTTCGAATTTGATTCAATCGTAGTTGTAAACGATGACTCGCTATCAGGAATTGAGGAAACAGCCACAACATTTCCTTCAATTATTTTGTATATATACCCACCACCTAAAATAGAATCGTTGCTATGACATGAGGCCGTTGATGAATAGGGACTACCTCCTGAATTCGTTGTTTGGCCATGAATGATATAGGTTTTCCCTTCCATAGAGGATGATGAATCTGAGGATGATGAATCTGAGGATGATGTGGGGTTAGTTACTACTACATTATTAGTACTATCCTGAGTATTGGTTATATCAGTTGAACCTACTCTGCATTCAGTACCTATTGCGTTCTTAGCCTCTGTTTGACATCCAGCTCCACCTGCGTTCTTGGTCCCTGCGTTCTTAGCCTCTGTTTGACATCCAGCTCCACCTGCGTTCTTAGCCTCTGTTTGACATCCAGCTCCACCTGAATGTTGAATATTGTTACGATCTTCTTGACCTAGCTGACCTCCTTGACCTAGCTGACCTCCTTGACCTAGCTGACCTCCTTGACCTAGCTGACCTCCTTGACCTAGCTGACCTCCTTGACCTAGCTGACCTCCTTGACCTCCAAACTGGAAGTTTTCCCTTTGTGCAAAAATTTGCTCAAAATGACTCACATTAACAGGAACTAAGAGTGTGACGATTATCAATCCAAATGAAAGTAACATCTTACTTGAAAGTTGCATATTTTTTAAAAGTTCAATGGGGGTAATATAGATTTAATTAAATTGGAAATATTTAGTTGCATATTTTTGCAATATTAACTACAAACAAAAAAAATTATTAGTGAGGTATTTCGGAATCCACAAGGTGTAGTTAACATTTTTAGAAAAGGCATTTTCTGGTGGAATCGATGTAGGACATCAATGGGGTGGAGTTGTCGATATTTCGCCACCATTGTCTGTATAAAGCGAATTTTGGTTTCGGTTGGCCATATCACAGTATTCGCAAGTATGGTCCACTACAACCCCTGCCAGTCTAATTGCCAATAGATGCGTAAATAATTCTCCAGTCAACTTTGCAAATTCATCAGGATCCTCGTCTCTAGTCCTATTACGAAATTCAAGCCACTTTTCAATTTTATCTAAGTATTCAACAGGCTTTTTCTCCCCCTTCAAGTCTACATCCTCGTACTGAAGGGATAAATTTCCGTCTAACAAATTTGTAATGTATTGGTTCACATATCTGAATTTATAATCTGATTCCATTGTAATATTCATTGTTTAAATAACTATATTACCGTAATCAATTTCTGACAATTCAGCAAAGACTATTCCCTCAAAATATTCAGGATATTTTAGACAAATTGCGGGTTTTAGCTTAGCATTACAAGAAAAGAATATTATTTGATTTTTACTAAAATTATTTATGACTACATTATAGTAAGATTATATATTCAATTGATCTTCGTCTAACGATATTTTGAAATCTGTAGGTTTTACACTACATTAAAGTAATAATCCAATTCAGCGATATCGTAAAGCAATGAAGTCATGAAAGCCAGAATTTTTCATGCTTTCGAGATGGATAAATCAGAGATAGTAGTTCAAGATCAGGAGACTAGTTTTAATTAGAAATTATCATATTTAAAAAAATTTATTATTTTCAGAGCAGTAAAATGTTATGAACAATCTTGCATTAGCTTATTTAAATTGATAACTATAATATCTATTAAATGTATTATCTGAAGTTAATATTTTTCCTTAGTATTGTTTTCTGCTTAGGTCTGGTTACTGTAACATATGATCAACTTAAAAGTGTGCATGCTTCTATATTATCAAATAATACCCATGAAATACAATCCAATTTTACTGAATATAGTGATACTCGATTGGGAGTTAGTTTCGAATATCCGTCTGGCTGGCAACTAAACGATAATATCAACAGGTTTGCTAAGAATTCGGATGTTACAGTGTACAATAATAGTAACTCTTTTAGAGTAATGAAATCTCAATCGACTTCAGACGCAATCTTGGTCGAGAAGCTTGGTGGCCCTAGGGAAATTGTAGATATCATTCTACCTCCTGAAGAACGTGTGGTTGGGCAGATTGAAGAAAATAAGTATATGATTGATGGTATTGACGCAGTTTCCGTTTTAACCGCACTCGAGGGAATTGAAAACATTCCAGATAAAGGATTTGAACGCTTCCTTTTGATGCATGAGGGTATCTTGTATATTTTTACATATCAAGATACCATAGAAAAATTCGATACCAAAGAAAGTCAAGATACTTTAAAGCATATTATAAACACAATACGATTTTTAAATCCGGACCAAAATGGCGATAACGAAAATGAAAATCAAAATGAAACTACTGAAGACGATGAAAATAACTGATAAAAATGATGATGAATTAGATGACTATAGCAGAGGAACAATTTGAGATCCAATAAAGATATTACAAAATAGGAGACAATAGATCTTTATTTATTGATATAGTACTCATTTAATTCTTTACCATGATCTACATAAGTTGATATTGTTGATTATAATATTAATTTAAATTGAGAAGAGGATAAAGGCGTCAATAGGTGTCTCGTTAACCCTTCGTGCTTTTGTTTGATCATCATATAATGTCACGAATGACATTTAGTTGAAAATACTTATCACATGAATGTAGCCTTTACTCCTTTTCTCTTAGGTCGTATTCATCAGTTTTGATGATTCTATCCCCTGTAGTGGTAGGAATAGTTATATAAACAAAGGGCTATTTAATGATTTCCAATAATATCCATTTCTATTACGATTACTCCATTCTATAACATTAACGAATCCAAATTTTTCTAGAAATCTATCGATTCATGCATTATTAAATATCACCAAAGGTATCTGTTTGATATACAGAAAATATTCATGATTAACCGTCTTACAAGTAAATTAATCCAAACAACAAGTTACGTTGAATAGTCCTTCAAAATAAGAAGAATCTGATTATTCTTGATATTGGTGAGAAATTATTACGAGTTATTATTCTTCCAAATCTGCCTTAACAAAAACATCCAGACCAAAGTTATGATGGCAATTGAAACAATAGGTAAGGAAATGATAACCATGGGCAAACTATTGATCTTCCCATCAAAAAGCGATGATCTGTTAATGTTGCTCTGTTCCTCTGTGTTATAGGGCTTGCTAGTGATTGGATCTAGCAATTTTTCTACCGGTGCATACCGGTCTCTCAGTATCGGAACATCATTCTTCCTAATCTGATTGCTTTCCAGTACATAGTCTTGATAATTTATTTCCTCTATTACTTTGGAATTAGTTTTCTGTAGGTTAGATATTTCGAATTTGTCAGACATATTATACTCATCAATCTGTCCTCCCTTCACTGAAGCTAATATTATGTTCTGAAGGGATTTTGAGTGATCGGTTAGGAAAACAAAAACCTTTGGAAAAACTTCTAAAAGGGTCTTAAAGTTTGCTCTGTACAAATCAGAAGTTGCTTGATTATTACTCGTTGAGCCAATATGATTTGATATTACCACACCGCCATTTGACAATTTATCGGATAATAATTTGTAGAATTCTACTGTCATCAAATGAAAGGGGACATAGCTCTTTGAGAATGCATCCAAAACTATTATATCATAACTTTCTGGGTGCTTATTCAAAAATTCTCTGGCATCTTGTATATAGATATCTAGTTTGGGGTTAGATTCATCTAAAAAGAAGTATTCTTGTGCGACTTCCACTACTTTTGGATCTATCTCAACTACGTCAACCGAGATATTGGGATAATTTTGGAGAAAATATTTTGGACCCGAAAAGCCACCACCTCCAATGAATAAAACCTTTGTAACATTTTCTTTTATCATTAATCCTAAGGGAAAAAATTTTGTATACTTGCTTTCAAGAGCATGGGGGTCTGATCTATCCATTATGCTGTGAGGGTAACCATTTAAAAATAATGCTCTATTATTAATTGAGTTATAATTATCTATTACATCTAAATGGCTATACAGAGTTTCTGTTTCATAAACTACATGACCAGGGTGGAAATGCAAATTTCTGAAATCTAGCGATATAGCACTCATATCCTCAAAAAGTATATCTACACTTACAATTACTAAGAGAACGAATGCAATTGCTTTCACAAAATTTTTCAATTTGATTGTCGATGTTACTAATAACAATATTCCTAAACCATATAGGACATGATTGATTTGGACAAACGGAATTAGTAAGAAGACTGTTATGAATGTACCTGCTATACTTCCTATTGTTGAAACTGAATACAAATTCCCAGAGGTATTCCCTAGTCTATCTAGCGATTTGGTGGCTAGTTTTACTGCATATGGTGAGATCATACCAAGTAAGAGGGTAGGGATTATGATTAGAATGAATGTAGCAATAAGCGAATTAAGATTACTTGCATAACTATTAAGATTGGAATCTACAATGGTATTAGTTATGCTAGTAGTAATGTCAATGATTATAGAGGAAATAATTGGGATAAATAGGATGTATAGACCAGCTGAGAATAAGATTGAACAAAATTTTTCAAAATTCGGATTCTTGTCAGCTAATCTTCCTCCAAGGTGATATCCACCACTAAGTCCAACCAAAACAACTCCAATTAAACTCCCCCAAGTGTAAATTGTGCTTCCAAATATGGGAATTAGTAGCCTGCTAACAGAAAACTCTAAGGACATTGTTGCAAGACCTGCAACAAATACAAGTAGTAAGAGTATTGTAAATGCAGTTGATGGACCCCTCAGTATCAATATTGGTTACATTAATTTCTAGCAATACTCTATTTATCTTGTGTCATCATAACTTTCGCCTTAAATTACTAATATTTTATAGTAGGTTCCTTATTTTACGAACCAATTTAACAAATAATATATTGGATGTTGATGATTTATTTGTATTACATGGTAATTTCAATGATAAGAAGATCTATTTAATATATTATATTCAAGTTGTTAATACATTGTAGATATTGACTATCAATTCAAATTAAATTGATATTGACAAAATTAATTCTTAGATATGCCCACTATTTATTAGCTGCAGATATTTTATATATTCGGCCATCAAAGTATGTTAATATATACAAGTTTCCATCCGTTCCTGTTTCGATATCAGTAATTCTTCCCTCAAAATTCTTTGCAAAAATAATCTTCTCTAGTTCGTTCTTATTATCGGCGACTAAATCCTGTAATCCTTTTTCGTTCTCACCTGTGAATACGCTCTTCTGTATATCGATACCTGTTCTAGTTGAATTTACTTGAAGTAGGTACACATTGCCATTATTGATATCACCTACAAATAAATTATTTTCTAGATCTTTACCCAGGCGGGGAGAATCTAAAAATTCTAAGTCTGTAACACCAATTGGGAACCGCCAACTAAACTCAGGATCAGAATACCGAGAACCATTCAAAAAAATCAAATCGGAAAGTAGAGTATTATTACTTCTGCTGAATGGACCCATTATTTTGTTCCATCCGCTGTTAGATCCAGGTTGAACGAGGTTAATTTCATCGTAGTAGTTCTCACCATTTTCAGTATCCCATAATTTTCCAGTTAATGGATCGGTATCTAATCCGAACCCATTTCTTATTCCATAAGAATAATAAAGCTTCGTTGAATGAAGGTTGGTATTGTTATCATAGTAAAAGTAAAATGGATTATCTTTGGGGATGATTGATTCGGATAGAGGATTAATTCGAAAGATAACGGATGAATTGTTAGGCATAGAAATAGACTTATTTTTTCCGCCTGGGTAGTTTTGTAATGTATTATTTATGGTAACTAAATCTCCTATTATTACATACAGATTTCCTTTTTTGTCAACATGCATTTTTCCACCATTATGATAAGCATCAGGTCCACTAGGCAAATCAAGTAAAAGTCTGGGATTTGACAAATTACCCCTACCAGGGCCATTCCAATCGTATTCATAAACTCTGTTGCGGGTAGTTTCATTCAAATATTGATCATTACTATTATGATTACCAGAAGGTACAATCATTTTTTCGGTTACATACAAGTATATTTTAAATGTAGAATCATTAGTGTGTGGGGTTCTAAAGGATGAGGAAATGTTCATAACATCGTTTGCAGATTTTGGGAAGTGAAGATTATTATTTTCGAATTGATTTTTTTCAAGGACTTTGGATTTATTTAGTGCGGCAATGCCCAATAAACCTTGTTCTTTCTCATTTGAGACATTCTTTACAATATAGATAGGATCTTTTTGCAGCACACCGTTTGATATCAGGCGAACATTTCCTCGATCCTTTTCTAATATTAATATGGAATTGTTATCTACAAAAGTCATACTTGTGGGAAGTGATAAACCCTCTGCAATCAGATCTATATTAATTCTATTTTTATAATATGGGTTAATTTCTATTGACTCATCGTTTTCAAAAGACATCATGAACAAATCAGTAATACTCGAAAAATCAACATATTTGAAAACAAAAAATATCATGACTATCAAAGCAGCTGATAATATGACTAGTCCCTTCATCCACTCACCTCATTAAATTACTAGCTAACTGGGTATCTTCGTTTTTTGTGTGTTTGCATATACTAGAACTACTATGATTTTTTTGTTTAGTCTCGAGTACAAATAGATTATTAAATTGTTAATATAAGAGCGTCTCAATGATCTAGTTACAATATGGCGCATTATTGGAAAAATATATTGTGATTATAGTATCATTTCTGCGTGTTTTCAGTATAGACATGATAGACAGATCTCTTTCTATTTTGACATGAAGAATAATGTTGTGTTATTTTTATAAATGATTGTGACGAGATGTACACGGTTCATTTGATTGACATTCAAGATGCGAAACTTGAGGGTCGCCATATAATATTACGGTCTCCGAGATCTGATGATTTAGAAGGCTTGTGCGATGCTGCAAATGATGGTGAAATTTGGACAAACCCATTTTCAAATTTTCCTAATGTGAACGAAATGTCGGTATATTTACAGAATATGATTCCTTCCTACCTTTTGTCATAATTGAAAAAAAGTCAATGAGGATTTTAGGGACAACGAGATTTCTTGCTATAGATCCTAGTAACCGCAGGGTTGAGATAGGTCATACTTGGATTGCAGAATCATTTCGTAGAACGGTCGTTAATACTGAAGCAAAATTCTTGATGTTGAAATATGCATTTGAGAAACTAAATTGTATAGCGGTAGAGATTAGGACCGACGCTCTTAACAAAGTATCTAGAAAAGCCATAGAAAGACTTGGCGCAAAACAAGATGGGATTCTTAGGAATCACAAAATAATGAAGAACGGAAGAATTAGAAATACGGTTTGCTATAGTATTATTAGCGAGGAATGGCCTGACGTACAAGAAAATCTTACTACCAAACTGACTCGTTATAAAGATAGGCTCGTTCACTTGTCAATATATTTAATACTTTTTCCATTCTTTATTTAATTTTTTTGCTATATTTGTCCTATTGCACGTATGTAGAAGACATACACCCCAGTATGCATTATAACTATTTGCCAACGAAGAATCTTCAGTTTGTATAGTCAGTATTACAAAAAATATTTTCAGGTTTCCAAAACAAATGTTTGAGAATTTTTCTGTGATTGAATGATTCATATAAGTTCTTGTAATTAGGAACTATGAGAATATCTTATTTTTGGATTAGTTGGGAGAGTTACTCAAAAATATCTAGACCAAAATGCATAGGCAAGAAACTTTTAGTAGATTTGAAATATTTCTAATCAAGAAATGTATCTAAACTAGATCTATTGTCATCATTTTAATACATCATTTTTCAACAACTCATGAAATTCATTATCTGTCAAGTCTTTTTTGAGTTTGGAATATTTACTGGAATCTTTTCCCACTGTTATTCTTTGAATGGCAGAAGCGCTACTATCCAGTAAACTCTTTTCTATAACTTTGATTATTTCGTCAGCGACTACCGCCGGGTGAGGAGCTCTATTCATTGCATTGAAGTAAAATGTTAAGAATCTATTCATCGTATCTTTGTAAAATGATAATGAGGATGATGAAGAGATTTCATTTAATCTCGCATAATCTGAGTGGTTCGTTGAATTTCTGTTTTTATCAATGTCATACTTATTTGTAGGGACAACTAAATCCTTTACGAACTCGGTTTTTATCACTCCGGGTTCAACTAGTATTACTTTAATTCCAAAAGGTTCCAGTTCGTATGACAAAGATTCACTTATTCCTTCGACTGCGAATTTTGTACCTGAATAAGCAGTTTGTGAAGGTATACCTGCTAGTCCTGCTAGCGAACTAATATTAATGATTATTCCGTTTCTTTGTAGTCTCATTGTAGGAAGGACGTTTTGGATAGTTCTAACCATACCAAATACATTGGTTTCAAATTGTTTTTTAAAATCTAACATTGTAAAGTCTTCCAAGGCTCCAAAGAGACCATATCCTGCGTTATTCACTAGAATATCAATTCGACCATATTCATTGACTACTTTCTGAATCGCAGTGATAACGGAATCATCTTTGTCCACATTCATTTCAAATACTTTTATTGGAAGGTTTTCTTCTCGAGTGATATTTTCTAAATGTTGGGACTTTTGAGTGTCTCTCATGGTAGCACATGTTTTGAAACCTTTACGGGCAAGGGCTAGTGATGTCTCAAAGCCAATACCCGTCGAACTTCCCGTTACAACTGCTACAGCTTGTTGATCTTTAGACATAAATAGAATCAAGTTGTTAACAAGTGTTAATATGTCTACTACTTAATAGTCTCCAATATCTACAGTAATCATATTATTATTTATAGAAAAGTTATCCCATATTATATCACATTAAAGATCTTGATTGTTATATCATAAGGTTTGTGTCCTGTACTAGATATTTTTTACAAGCCTATAAAAGATTATTAAAAATGATTAATATAATATACATAACTAGGTTTTCTAAATTATTGGCCAATATTTTGAGTAAATAAATGTGTAAAATTAATCATAAACATTTCACAAAATTTTTTTCATTTTTAATATTAATTGAATAAAAATTTGTATGGTCAGTCACTAATTAATTTAGATTGCTCAATTGAGAGATGAGGATTTAACTTTATATGAAACATTTGAATTTATCTCTTTGTTTGTAATCGTATAGTATTATACCCGTTGCGATTCTTTTTATCACATAATATTAAATCCTTTATTCTTTAACAGGAATACATGGATTTACCTTGGGGATCTACATCTTCGAACAAGTTTGCCACTACTATTGGATTAATAACTTCTAATGGGCCTTATCATGATAATATAATGGCATGTGAGTGGACTCATCATCTATCTTATTCGCCAGGACTAGTAGCAGTTTCATTGGGCCCAACGAAAGCAACAGTAAAAAATATACAAACTTCCAAGGAGTTTGGAGTTAATTTGTGCTCTACTAGTCAGTCAATTTTGTCTAGCGTATCGGGTGGATATAGTGGAAGAAAGTATGATAAAATTTCTGCTCTAAAAGAGTTAGGATTTCAATTTTATCAAGCAAAGACAATTGATACATTAATGGTGAATGAAGCCTCGCTAAATGTAGAATGCAGACTATTTAATGAAATAACGTTCGGTGATCATATAATGTTAATTGGTGAGGTACTGGATGCAACTAACAATCCAGAAAAACAATCACTAATTTATCACAATGGGAGATACTGGTCATTACAAGATGTAGTTAAACCTACTCAGGAGGAACGTGAAAGGATACAAAACACTTTGGAAAAACATAGGAAGAACAATCCCCAAAATCTAGGCGATTAAAATATGACCGAATTTGATATTTCCAAATTATCCACTTCTAGTAGATATGCTATCCTAACTTCCTTGGTAGTGCCTCGACCCATTGCATTCGTGACCACTACAAATGAGAATGATGTAGTTAATGCAGCACCGTTTTCATACTTTAATTTAATGGGAAATGATCCCCCAATAGTAGCTCTTGGGATTGGAAAAGATGAATCTCGTAAATATGGTTTAAAAGATACCGGGTATAACATTCAAAAAACGAGAGAATTTGTAATAAATATAGTAAATGAGGATATAATAGAAAAGGTTAATCTCACATCAATCGACTTTCCTCCAGAAATGGATGAATCCGAGATCGCCGGGTTTACTAAGTTACCATCTGTAAGAGTCAGACCACCACGAATTAAAGAATCTGTTTCTAATTTTGAATGCCGTCATTTAAGTACAATAGAGATAGGAAATAATCGAGTGGTAATAGGAGAAATAATTTATTTGCATATTGATGATAAATATGTGACCTCCCGAGAAAATGATCACTATGTTCTTACTGAGCTCATCAGACCTGTGGGAAGAATGCACGGGAGAGATTTTTACACTCGTTCTACCGCGAGCCTTTTTAGATTTGCAAGACAAAGTTACAACGAATGGAAAAATAAACTAGATAAGCGAAATTAATTTTTCTTGGTTTCCAATTGTCCTCTAAAGATAAAGATAATCAAGATCTTTGATTGTATAATAGATTATTTTCAAATAATCATAGATTTGAGTTAGCGAGTCACTTGATGAGATAGTATTGTGTTCTCACCATGCCCTTGGTCTTCTTTGGCCTTTAAGATTTCAAGTCTCTAATTCTTAGATAAAGTCTAAATTTAGACTATATGGTAGTAGAAGCATATGGGTAGTGAGAATTGGTACAAACTAGGACCTGTTGATGATTATAAGAAAACGCCTCTTAAAGAAATTAAGATAAATAACAAACTAACAATTGCTCTCTCATTTCACAATGGAAAATTCGGAGCTATTTCTAATACATGCAATCACGTAGGAGGTCCATTAGGAAAAGGTAGATTAGACAATGATGGTGATTACGTCGTATGTCCATGGCATAATTGGAAATTCCATAGAATTACAGGCTTTGGAGAACCTGGCTTTGAGGACGATCGAGTTCCGCAATATCACCTTAAGATAGAGAACAATGAATTGTTTATCAATCTAAACCCAGTTACCACCAGGAACAAGAAACCTCATCTGCCTCATCCACTTTCTAGAGATTATAAGCGAAAGGAGGGTCCAATACGAATTGTTGGAATATCGACCACAGTCATGGATAAGGATAATCCCCGATATTCCACTTCTGAGAAACTACTTAAAATCGCTTTAGATCATGCAAAAAATGATTTAAAATGTGACACTTTGCTAATTAGATTAAATGAATTGCATTTTAGAAGTTGTGAGGGTTACTATTCTAAAAGTGCTAAAGCATGTACTTGGCCTTGCTCGATAACTCAAATGGATTCAAGTGACCAGTTGGATAAAGTATATGAAGCGTTAGTACATTGGGCAGATGTCATAGTGGTCTCTACTCCTATTAGATGGGGAGCGGCCAGCTCCTTGTACTACAAGATGGCAGAGAGACTTAACTGTATTCAAAATCAGATTACGATTCAGAATAAAATACTAATTAAAAATAAGGTGGCGTCTTTTATTATAACTGGTGGACAGGACAACGTTCAAGACGTTGCCGGGCACATGTTAGGTTTCTTTGCAGAACTTGGATTCTTATTCCCGCCTTTTCCCTTCATTGCACACTCTAGGGGTTGGTCAGCTGAAGATATGGAAAACAATATGATCGACGTGGAAAATAGCAGTGACTTAAAAGAAGGTGCCAAGGATTTAGTCAGGAGATGTGTGGAAATGGCTGAAATTCTAGTAGTGACTGATATTTTCAAACGAAAAGTAGTTCTTTCAGGAAGGAAGGCTAGGAAAATAGAAATGAGGAAAAAAAAATAATTTGGATACATTTGTAGAATTACTGTGTTAATACTTGTATAACCAGAATGATTCTATTTGCAGAGATCTGGATATTCTACACAGATAAGATGTTGAGATCCATTATATCTGTAGATTTTGAATTGACATCTACAATAGAATTTTATATTGTTTACAAATTGAACATTTAATCAGTGAGTCTTGATGTGCCTCTAGCTTTGTTCATTACAAAATATAGCGTTAATCGCAAATTATCACAATGAGTTGGTTACAGTAAATTGCATACTCTAGTACTACATTGTTAAGGCCTGTATGTCTTTATCAAAAATTGAATTAAAGTATAGATAAAATAGGATAAAAATAGGTCTTACTGTTGACCTATTGCATTGCTTCCTGAATTTTCTTGGTTTTGGAAGTTAAAGTTGTTTCCAGAACCTATCGAGTCACCGCCAGATACTACTTGGCTATTTTGTTCTGAGGATTGAGATTGAACGATTGCTTGTGATGCACTATTGCCGTCACCATCGTCATCATCTGAATCTTGAGCCAAAGCATTATTTCCTTCATTATCTTGGTTTTGGAAGTTAAAGTTGTTTCCAGAACCTATCGAGTCACCGCCAGATACTACTTGGCTATTCTGGATTGAACGCTGAACTTGAGCTATTATTTGCGATGCACGATTTCCATCATCATCATCATGATCGTTACCTCCAGCAAATACCGTATTGATATTGTAGTTCGAACCTAATGGAGACAAGGTCATTGCAATAGTTAAAACCGTAATTACCGATACAATAGATATTTGTTTCTTATTCATATTGATCAATTTAGTAATTATTACCTAATAATAAACAATATAACTTGTATCAAAAATCCTTATGGTAAAATATTAGAGAAAAAGATACTATAACAATCTATCAATTCCTGTAATGGTAACATAAGGTCAACGTTATTTCATGTTGATAGGGTCGAGAAATATGACTAAATCAATCCAATATAGACTCAAGCAAAGGCCCACCCCAATTTTTGTAATCTTGTCTCTCTTCTCTCTGTATCATTTATTTGGCTGTGTAAACTAGATATAGTTTGTCAGTGTATGTTGATTTTTGTCAACATTTTTGAATTTATGATTCTTGTTATATTTAATTCCTCTTAGACTAGGAAAATCAACTGCCATTCCGTTTTCACGAACTTTTTCTTCAAGATTTTGTAAAAAATCAACCTCATAATTGCGGTCTATTCTCAAGTTGTAATCATGTCGGATTGGTTCTGTAAAGCTATATAGTTTATTGTAGTTTGTAATTAGTAAATCTGAATCTTTGTTTAACAATTTGAATACAATTTTCATTCTTTGCCATATATCGAATCTGATTCTTAAAAAAGCTCCAAATACGTTCTTAACACCTGCAACCCGGCAATTACTGACAATTGTGTCGATGTTTTCCAAAGAGTCAGTAATTAACGGAACTATTGGATCAATATTTACCGCACATCGTATACCTCTATTAGTAAAGTTCCTCATAATTTTAAACATGATAGTGGCAGGAGGAGTTCCAGGTTCTAAACAACGTCTCAAGTTTTCATTACAGGTTGTGATAGACCACACTATAAAACAATTATTTTTATACTGTTCATGAAGTTCCAAGTCCCTGGAAATTAATGTCGATTTTGTAAAAACGTAGTAGGGAATGTTATATTTTTGTAGTATTCTGATGCATTTTCTGGTCAACTCATACTTTGATTCTGCTGGTTGGTAGGCATCGGTTGCTGACGATATCATGACAGGTTCGATAGTCTCTGATCTCCAATTCTTTATTTCATTTTCCAACAATTCTGGGGCATTACTTTTGGCATAGATCTTATCATAAAATTCAGGAGACCATTCATAAGTAGCATAACAATATCCACATCGATGCTGACACCCTTGATAAACATTCAAAGTATGACCTCGATACTTCCCAAACGTAAAGGGATGGAGGATACTCTTGCTTGTCTTGATATCAAATGTCGGTGCGCTGTTCTTGTTATACCACAGCTCCATGACTTTATATGAGTCGCGTAATAGTTAAACCAATCTAAGCATTCTGACAATATTTGATTAAGGTAGTTGCTGGAACAAACATTGATTTTTGTATTAAAGTATTATTAAATAAAGTCCACATACTAAATGATTTTGATCAAAAATTAAAACTACTAAATTCATCAGTTGGTGACCACAAATATTATGGAATTTAGTTAGAAGAGGGTTTTTTTAATCTATATTATTATATATTCTGTGTACTTATAATCTACTTGTGACTTATCCAGACGATCTAATGAAATCTATTTCGAACACAATTAATCATATTGCTCCAGGTATAGATAATGTTCCTACAAAAGATAGCCAAGTTACTAATGAGCGAATTGATGAAACTAATGAGTATTTAGCTGAAATATCAAGAAAATTAGATATCATTATCGACATTCTAAGAGAAATAAAAAAGACAGATGCAAATTTAATTAATTAATTATTAATTTATTCATACTTTTAATGCCAAGTAAATTTATTTTACCTTTTAAAATAGTTATATGCTTTATTAAATTAGTTCATAACAATATTTTAGTATGGTGGGTCCTGGCAGTTCTAAGAAAGCAATCTATGCTGCTTTATTTGGTAATTTGGGAATTGCAATATCAAAGCTCATAGCCGCATTATTAACAGGCAGCACTTCTATGTGGGCCGAAACCTACCACTCTTTTTCAGATACCTTCAATCAAATCTTGCTTCTAGTAGGTATCAGAACAAGTAAAAAACATGTTACGGAGAGACATCCTTTTGGTTACGGTAAAGAACAATTCTTTTGGTCTTTCATCGTTGCCACTCTTATTTTTGGTATTTCAGGCATTTTATCTTTGGAGCAAGGATTAGGTTCGATATTAGGAAGCGAATCTCATAGATTAGAAAATGTGTCTATAAGTTATTTTATCTTAGCAATATCGTTTGTATTTGAAGCAAATGCATTGAGAATAGCACTCGGATTATTTAAGAATGCAATAGAAGACAAGGGTGAAAAATTTGGCCTTGTGACCATAATCAGGGAATTTAAAGAAAGCAAAGATACCGCAATTTTGACCGTTATAGTAGAAGACTCTGCTGCACTTTTGGGAATTGTTATAGCGGCTACTGCATTATTTATCTCAGAAATTACTGGAAATCTTGTTTATGATGCTATTGGTTCTCTTTTGATTGGATTGATGCTAATGGCTTTTGCATTTTTTCTTGCCCGAGAAAATAAAGATTTACTCATCGGCGAATCCATGTCAAAAAGGGACAAACAGAATATTCATCAAATTGTTTCCCAAATACCTGAAGTGAACAAAATAGTTTCAATTCGTTCAATGCACCTTGCACCTGAAGATGTACTAATAGCTTTGGAAGTAAGCTTGGTCGATAATTTAGATACGGATACTATAGAATCAGTAATTGATAATATTGAGAATAAAGTAAAACAAGTTATACCTTATGCCGTGTCTTCCAAGATATACGTAGAGCTTGAGCGAACTAAACATTCGTAAAAATAATACTGTATTTATTTTTTATAGTTTGACTAGCTTAATTTTGAGCTTATTACGGTGTCAACGGAATATAGATTAGGTTCAGTCCACATTTAGCCCTGCTTACCTTTATTACTAATTAAACTATGTTAATTTGAACCTAAAATAACTAATTAACAGTTTTGTATCTCGAATTGGCCTATTTTCACTCTAATCCGTTATAGTCTGTGTATGAAGTAAGGAAAAGAATTTAAGCGTACAAAGCAGTTAGGATCATGGATAAAATATCCAATTATGAGGATGACAGTAGAGCATTACACAATGTCGAGAGTTTTGTATTGGATAGATTAATATCTCAGAATGCGTCAGAAGGTGGCCCCTCAGTTAAGATTAGTGAATTAGTAGAGTCATTAGATTCCAGCATGTCTCCGTTATTCGATCAAGCAATTGAAGATCTAGTTGCTCAAAGTCTTATCTACTCTTCTGATGGTGAAAACTTTCAAATTGCTCAAGAGGGGATCAATGAATTAGAAAATAGAAGAAAGGAAGCAATAGCGCTTTAGCCTCTTTCTTTGCATCATTTTTCCTCGATATTACAAAATAAGTAGAAGCTCTAATGGATTAACTATTGAACTAAGAAAACTACGGTGGGGATTAATGAAAGTTTTCTGATATCCAATATTTAGAATCAATTAGATCTGCCTCTGTAATGTTATGTCCTGATTGTTGCCATTTGAGTAACACCTGAGCCTGATTTTTCTTTAGTATTTCGAATAGATCTCTTGTTTGATTTTCAGATACAATGGGGTCAAATAGGCCTGCGAGCAGCAACACTTTATTCTCTGATAAATCGATACTACTGTCCGGAACAAAAGGAACCATTGCCCTAAAAAGGATTGCTCCAGCCAGCAATTCCGGATGAGAAAGGAGAATGCTAGTTGCAATATTTGCACCATTAGAAAATCCTACCGCGATTGTTTTGCCTAGATCAAACCTATAAACTTTTGATGCCTCTTTTAAAAAATCAGCCAATTCTTCAGTCCTATACTTCAAATCCTCAATATCAAATACTCCTTCAGATAATCTCATAAAAAATCTAGGCATACCATTTTCTAATACTTTTCCTCTAGGACTTAATAAGGAAGCTGATGGAGAAATCTTTTGACCGATTGGTATCAAATCCTCTTCATTTCCGCCTGTTCCATGAAGCAATAATAAGGTTAATGGCCCTTGATTGAATTCCTTGATTTTTGCTGCTGCCGGCGCTGCTGGCATTGAGTGATCTATATCATGCTCTTTTGCAATAGGTTTCTGGACTGGAGAGGTAATATATCGATGTTTAAAACCAAGTTCACTCATTTTCGTTCACAGTTTGTTTATCTCCTATATTAAGGCCAGCAGAAAATGTATCGAGTGACGGTATTTTAATTTTAGGCAATACTTTTTCTAAGTTTCTTCGATCCGGTTCTAGCCAATCTGGCAATAATAGTTTTTGTCCTAGTTCCTCCTCCTTTTGGTCTACAGTAAAACCAGGGGGATCGGTCGCTATTTCAAATAAAATCCCGCCAGGTTCTCTAAAATAGACTGAATGGAAATATCTTCTATCAATTACAGGGGTAGCGTCAAGCCCTACACCAATTATTTTTTTTCTCATATTTATTTGACTCTCGTCATTAGGAGTTCGCCAAGCAATATGATGTACACTACCAACCCCAATAGATCCTCTTTGATAATTTGGTATACAAAGTATGTCTACTTTAGAGGATGATTCCAAAAGAACAGAGTCATTACTATTCAAAGTATTATTGTCTATAGTCTTTTCCTTATCTTTGATTTCAAATCGAATTCTATCTCCCTCTCTCTTGGTTTTAGAAAGTCCCATAATTTCAGTTAAGATAGAGGCTGTATGCTCATACTCTTCCAATAACAGAGTTGCGGAATAAATTCCTCTGGTAGCATACGCTTCTGGAATGGGACCTTTTTTCCAAACATGACCTCTTCTTAAATCAGTGTTCCTTGGTGCAACAAATTCTAGTTCCAGCCCATCTGGATCATAAAACTTAATCACCGCTTCTTTGTCAAACCTATTGTTTGGACCAGAATAATTAATCCCATATGTTTTGAGTCTTTCAATCCAATATTCTATAGAATTTTCATGTATCAAAAAAGATGTAGTGATCACTTGACCAGTTCCTCTAAATCCTTTTGGCACATGCTGCCAAGGAAAGAAGGTAAGAATAGTACCTGGCCTTCCTATGTCATCTCCGTAATATAGATGATAAGTTTGCGGATCATCAAAATTGACCGTCAATTTTACTAGACGCAATCCTAAAAAATTAGTGTAAAAGTCGATATTTTTTTGAGGGCTACTGGCAATAGCAGTGATATGGTGTATTCCAAAGATACCTTGATGTCCTTTATCAACTATCATGATATTCTTTTTCAGAGATAGTATAAATATCTGCTAAGAGGCTAATCAAAATGATCAGATAGTATTACCTAATGACAATGTTGCTACTTTGAAAATATTGCTGAACAATTTTTAAATAAAATATTGCGCTGATGAAATTCCAAGTATTGGGTATGGATAGATACCTTAAGAGAGAGAAATTTGCCTTTGTCATAGTCGGTTTATCGTATACGTCTTCTAGTAATTGATAAAAACATTAATCTCAAACATCATGTTAGCACAATTGTCATCGGTTTAATGAATGGACTTTATATCTTAATTAATATGAGCATAATTATTTCGTTTTCAATTTCAGTTCTTACCTCATATCTTATTACATACAGCAACATAATACAAACTGATACTCTTTGTGATATTAATTGTAATGCTGATTACAATGTTGGCAGTAATAGTAATAGTCCTACTCTACCCTTTCATTTAGATCCTAATACGATGTTAAAGGACATAGTTGGCAGTACTGTAGATTCCAGATATGATACCCAGACGATTGTCCTTGACAAAGCTGTTACTCAAAAACCTCAATTACATGGATTTTACGATATAGTCTCTACCCAAATTGGTAAGACGTATAACGATGAATTAGTTTTCACCATTCGTTTGAATGATGATCCAAATAAGAGCAAAAAGTATGAAACAACATATCTTTGGGTATTAAGTTATTTTGATCGCTTAGGCGGCAAAAACCATATATATACTATTATTATTCCAAACTTTGGAATAGATTCAAAATTCAAAAATAAAGGGTGGTATCTAGCAATATATGATAATATCAATAATATCTATTCATTACCCATATCAAAAATAGATAATATGACTAATAATAATGTGGAAGTAACAATCGACCCTATTTTTATCGGAAACATCAAGAATTTCAATTATTCAACAGCAGTGATGATTAGAGTAAATGGCGAAATCCTTAATAAACCACCTGATTATTTGATTGACTCATCTCCAAATGATAATACCTTTTGGACAAAATGGTTTCTTTAGGTGTCAAATGGTATTCCCAGTTGATAAATTCTGTTTCACATCAATAAGGCTTCCAACGGATTTAAGTCATCGTTTGTAATCAAATCAAATTCAACCAACCTGTTTTTACGATTATTTATGCTCGGTAAATCAAAACAACGCCAAAATTAAAATAAGGCCCATATCATACCACGCCAAGTTCATTTTGTTAGAATACTCTATGAAACATCTAATTCATTTGAATCAACAAGTTAAACTCTTTTTATAGATAAGATTCGAAAGGTAGATGTCAACTATGGATAAAGAAGAGGAAGAAGAGAAGACAGTAAACATTTGGTCTGAATGGTTAGATTTTAATCTCTCCAGTATAAACACGGCAGTTGTCGCCAATAAGCCCGGAGTATTTAAGGTTCATGCAAACATGAAAATATTATTTATAGGAAGTGGTACCAACTTGCAACAATCATTGAAAGATTCATTGTCGGATCCTTGTATAAGCAAAGCTAGGCGTTTTAGTTTTTTAGTTACGGATAACGCGGAGCAAATAAAGGATCAGTTAGTAAGGGAATACCGTGAAAGCCATGGAGGAAACTTGCCATCATGTATGGGAAATACTTAATTGGTGAACCCATTATCGCTGCAATTATTTTAGATCTGAGGGAATACAAAAAATACATTCCCATTAGGATTAATTCCATCATAAGAAGGGTCTTACTTTGCAAGATTATCTCATAATTTATTATTTTTTTAATGTATACTTGTTGTTGTTGTCTTTTTTGAAAAACAAGTTTTATCTTGTATTGATGTACTTTATCTATGCGTATTGAAGCGTTTGGTTTGCATTAATTCTTCAATGAATGGAGCATTCACTGTTTGTTTTGGAGGAGGCTTTAGTTTAGAATTAATCAAATTAAATTTTGAGAAATGGTATTTGCCTAATGAGGATTTGACGACAATTGCGTTTTTTGATGGACTAATTTAGTACAAATGGAAAAACCAATTGTTTGATTACAAATCGTGTTACTAAATTTGTCGCTCTGGCCTAAGAAAGAAAAAAAGGTTAATCTACCATCTTACTAATTATCATCCTTTCGCAGTGCTCATCTGTCCACACACCAATACCTTCCAGTTTACCTTGCCATTTTGCATCGATCTTATCAGTGCAATTTTTCGTAAGAGCGTTAAAATATGCTTCGGTTATAGCTGCAGTACCATTAATACCTTTAATGACCTCTGTGCGATTGACTTCGTTTATGGCCGCTGCTGCGTTTTTCTGAAGGTCGTTAACATATTCTTGCTGCACAAGGATATCTTGCTTTGTGCCTGGCTGACCATGACCACCGACAAAAACGTCAAAGTCTAAAGCTAGTACCTCATCAATGGATTTGATCAAGGCTGGTACATCAGGGGTAACAGCTAGAAGCTTCCAAAGCAATCCTCCTGGTACAACTTGATCTACTGCCATCAAAACCTTATGTTCCGGAAGATATACAAATATGTTGCCTTGTTGATGGTATGGGCCAGGATATAAAAGTTGGAGGACCTGGTCACCGAGTGGTAAGTTCATCTCACTGGTAAAACTCAAATTTGGTACAGGCCTATTTGTGTCGTTTCTCTCATTTAGAATTTTAGTAGTTTCGTTATGAGCAATTATTGTTACGTTTTCAAATATGTTGGCAGCACCTATGTGATCCTTATGACTGTGACTGTATATCAAGTGAGTGATGGGCTTATCCGTAACGTTTGAAACTGCTGCAAATATTTTATCTCCTATGGATGGTGGGGCGTCGACTACAACGACACCTTCTTGAGTTACAAGAAACATTGAGTTGGTTCCACCTGAGGATACTACATAGACACCAGGTTTAATTTCTTTGAGTGTATAGTCTGGAGCTTGGGCGTATGCAAAGTTCGAAAAGAAAGTATAAATAAGAATAGAGGCAGCAGCCAATATAGAATATCTTGTTAAATTTATTCTCATGAAATTACACTGTCGGCCGTTGCAAATAAGTATATTGTTAGATCCGTTGCTATTACATTATGAATAAGATGTTTGTCTCTACTATTTCCAACTACCCTTTGTAGAGTCTTGAAGAATATTATCATTCAAGTTTCTTTTCTAAGACACAAACCTCATACAATTTACCTTCTTAGACAAATAAATGTCCCAGTCTTTTCAAACATCAAGAATTTTACAATCCTAGATTTTGGCTCAAAAAGACTAATAAAAAATTGTTATGGTGAGGAAAGGGTTGAATTTTTGAATTGTTGAAATACCGTCAGATAGAAAAATATCTTATTTTATCCAAAATAATTGAAAGATAATAATCAAACTCATTAACAAATTTAAATCAACTTATCCTTACAAAACAGTGATGGATCCATATACCACATTCCAATTAAATCATAGACATATAGCACAAAAGAAATTGAATTTGGACCAATGGGATCCAGATCTCTCGGGTGCTCACTCCAAAAAGACACTCGAAAAAGAATTGATTGGGATTTCGGAAAGCCTTTCTACCTTGCAGTACAAGTTATATGCTGAAAACAAAAAATCATTGTTGGTAGTATTACAAGGGATCGATGCTTCCGGAAAAGA
>DATELO010000104.1:0-9325 GCA_035276505.1 Candidatus Nitrosocosmicus sp. | reverse complement strand
AAATAGTTTATCCAAGTAATTTCTCCTTTCATTGATACTTTATTATGATTAATTAGTTTGATTTGAGTTCTCTAAGGTTTTATATATCTCGAACCATAAAAAATGCTATCCTTGACCTCCGGTGAGCATGACAAAAGGGCATTGTCGCATCAGAGAATTCATCTTCACAAAAATACTCAAATCCTATATGGGGCTGAGAACGCAGTTGGGAAAGGTGTCGAATTTATGAAAAATACTCGAGATAAAATGGACATTACCTTTGACGATAAAGCTCCATCAATCGTAATCAAAATTCCTCAGTATTATAATGGATATCTGGATATTTTATCACGTGGTGGTAAAATACGATGCATTACTATCATTACAAAAGATAACCTAGAGTATTGTGAGGAGTTAATTAAGATTGTAAGCGAGTTAAGGCACTTGGATAGTCTCAAAGGTGGGATCGCTATAAATGACTCAGAGTATATGGCAACTACTGTTCTTAAGGAAGCCCAGCCCCTAACTGAGGTTATCTATAGTAATGTAGATGAAGTTGTAGAACAAGGTCAATTTGTATTTGATACACTATGGAAGAATGCAATACCAGCACATAGGAGGATTAGAGAAATAAAGGAGGGAATCAAATCCTATGAAACAAAGCTAATTGAGGAATCAACTGATATGGTGATAGAGAATGTAATCTCTAAAATCTTGGTACCTGCCTCTGACATAAATATTTGTACATCGATTGAGGGAATTAAATACAGCAAGAACTATTTGACCAAGTTTTTAACATCTTCATTACAAAACAAAAATATGATGTCACAGAAAAAGGTAAAAATTCTCGCTGAAATAAATAGGGATAATTTCGAACTAATAAAAAAATTACTTGAATTAGGAATAGAAATCAAACATAGTAATGAAGTTTTCTCAATTAATTATATGGTTACTGAGTCTGATTTGGCAGTAGCCATTAGGAGAACAGGTAAGGATGCACCGAGCGATAGCATTCTATATAGTAACGATCCATCATATTTGGATCATTTTTCAAAGGTATTTGATGAATTATGGAAAAATGGTAAGGATCCAGACCGCATTTTAAAGTCACTAGAGGATGAAACGGAGCTATCCTTCATAGAAACAATTGAAGATCCAGAAGAATCTGTGAGCCTTATGAGGACTCTAATATCTTTTGCAGAAACAGAGATATTAGGAATTCTTCCAAGCTTTAATTCCTTTCTTAGACAGGTGGATATTGGAATGATGGGATTAATTAAGACTATCGCATCAAACAAACCAGATTTGAACATCCGAGTTCTAATAGCCGAAGAAATTGATGACAGGATGCGCAGACAAATCACGATGATGTTTAACCAAGTTTGTGATCAAGCTTCTGAGTCAGCTGAGATGAATGATATTCAGTTAGAATATAAATTCAAAGGAATTGAAAACTTTAGATTAAAGCTTTTAGACAGTAAACTCTTTACAGAAATTGGATTCTTAATTGTAGATAAGAAAAAATCCTTGCTGATTGAATCTCAAAATATATCATCTATGGATATGATGCAATCGATAGGGCTTTCCTCGTATTCAAACAGTGTAAGGATTTCAAAATCCTACGCGTCAATATTTGAGGCGCTTTGGAACCAAGCAGAATTATACGATAAGTTAAAAGTGCAGGATAGACTTCAAAAGGAATTCATAAACATAGCAGCTCATGAACTCAGAAATCCTATTCAGTCCTTGTTAGGATTTTCGGACATATTAATGAATTCAAAAGGTAATACTGAAGCTTGTGATAAATTTATAATTACAATCAACCAAAGTACAAAGCGACTTGCCAGATTAGTTGATAAAGTATTAAATGTTACTCAGCTAGAAAATGAATTACTAATACTAAATAAAGAAACATTCAATTTAGAACAACTTGTAATAGATATCACCAAAGAATACAATAACAATATCCATCTCTTAAATAAGAAACAATTAGAAATAGAATATTTGTCACAAAAAGACGGTGATGATACAGATACATCTTTTCGTAGGAGAGACTTTTGCATGGTTTATGCAGACAGAGTACGAATAATTCAGGTTATCATGAATATTTTAGAAAACGCAATAGAGTTTACCAAATTTGGCAAAATCTATCTTTCCTTATCTCAATGCCTCGATTCGAATGAATTATTTTTGAGCATAAGCGACTCAGGATGCGGCATAGACTCGGAGGTATTACCTAAATTATTCTCTAAATTTGTGTCAAAGTCAAAAAAGGGAACAGGATTAGGACTGTATATCTCCAAAAAAATAATCGAAGCTCATGGTGGAAAAATATGGGCAGAGAATTGTTTCAACGCTAATAATAAAATAACTGGTTCTAAATTTACATTTAGTTTGCCCTCTCGAAAGTAGTTTTGTAAATAGAGGATACCACGTTTTAACTATATTTATCTGTGATAGAAAGAACGTCATTTAGCTCAATCTGACATGTCTATAAACTAATGTTCACAGCTCTTATAGAGAGAGGTAGAATCTTGATATTATGACTGATTTCTTAATACTGGTAAATTAATCCAACATCTAAGTAACAAGAAACTTTTATGGACTCGATCAGTTAAATTTCGTTATAGAATAACAACTACCTTAGAGGTCATTTCTTAATACAATCCGGTACCTGGCTAGTCCTTTCGCCAGACGGTCTAAGGCTTCATTTACATTAGACAATGAGAATTCTTCAGTTACTGGTTTGATTCTATGACGCTGACAGAAGTCTAACATTTTCATTATGACAGAGGGACTTCCAGTCGGAGAACCTCCCATGGATCTTTCTTGTGAAATAAATGGAAAGACTTTTGCATTGATCTCATCAACTGCACCCACAATATGCAATTTTCCCTCTGGAGCTAATGTGCTAATAAAAAAATCCCAATCTATATCCACATTCGTGGTAACGATGATTAAATTAAACTTGTTTGTTAAAGACTTGAGATCATTTATATTGTTGGAATTAAAGAAGTGATTCGCACCTAGACTTTTAGCTTCTTTTGATTTTTTGGGATTAGTGGAAAATGCAGTGACTTCGCATCCCCAAGCTCTCGAAAATAATAATGCCATATGTCCCAATCCACCTATTCCTACAACTGCAACGTGATTAGTTGAATTAATATTGTTCTGAATTAGGGGAGTGAAAACAGTGATACCCCCACAGAAAAGGGGACCGGCTGATTGGAAGTCCAAATTATCAGGCAATGGGAACGCCCATAATCCTTGACACCGAACTTTGTTTGCAAATCCGCCATGTCTTCGTACAATTACATCCTCTCCATTTGGACAACGATTATGATGTCCACTCAAACACTGGAGGCACGTTTGGCACGATTTTGATCTCCATCCTACACCAACTCTTTGACCAATACTTAGATGTGTTACCATGCTGCCTCTAGACGCTACTCTACCGATAATCTCATGTCCGGGAACAAATGGATATTTTGTCATGCCCCAATCATTGGTTAACATATGCAAATCGCTGCGACAGATACCACAATATTCAACTTCAATGTCAATCTCATCCGGCTTCAGTGGTCCTAATTTGTATCTAAAGGGCTCTAATCTTAATCCGGGTTTCTTGGCATCTACTGCATTGACAATCATGACAAAGATCAGCTTACAATAAATAAATAGTTAACAATTAATTAAACTAATAATAAACGATTTATTTAGAAAACCGTCCTCGTATTAAAAATAAATTGCTGAAGAGTCATTAGATTAGGATATGATTTCATTGCAAATGGCAAAAAGCAAGAGAATGTAATAATCAATGAATTCAAATACTAAACAGTTGAATGCAATATTGCGATATTATGATCAGTGAAACTTAAAGCAATCCATGTTTTATTTTCTTTGTGTCAAATTCTGCAGGAAAGACTGGTTCAGAACTCAAAACCGTTGGAATATTAATTTTTGACGACGTTGAAGTCTTGGATGTCGCTGGTCCTTTTGAGGTTTTTTCGGTAACCCGATTAGATGAGGATAAAAGGGATAGGACCAATTCTCCTTTTAGAATTTGTTTAATTGCGGAAGAAACATCTACCAAAAATGCGATTGGCGGATTGAAATTGACTCCTGACTATACATTTGATAATTGTCCAATCCTTGATTTGTTTATAGTTCCGGGAGGATGGGGGACGCGTGCTGAAATTAATAACCTTCGTCTTCTGCAAAAAATTTCGAATCTTTCTCAGAAGTCATTGTTGACTGCTTCAGTTTGTACTGGGTCAAGTCTCTTAGGCAAAGCGGGGCTATTAGACGGCAAAATGGCGACTACTCATTGGCGAACATACAATTTTCTTAAGGATTCCGCACCAAATGCAAAGATCGAAAGAAACGTTCTTTTTACTACAGATAAAAAAATCTATACCTCTTCAGGGGTTTCATCTGGAATTGCACTAGCTCTACATTTGGTAAGTTATTTCTTTGGATTAGCTGTAGGTAGGGCTACTGCAAAATTCATGGAATTTCAATATCCTAATCACAATGTAAATTTTTTTCATGAAGGATGGGATAGCAAGTAAGACACTCATTTGTTGTTCAAATCAATGCGTATTCAACATATTGTACATTTGAATTCTATCAGGATTAAATAGGAAAAAGATCATATATTAAGGTAAGAACAAATTGTCAAACTCTTGGAGAAAAAGGGATCCTGGTATTACAATAAGGATAATTGCATGTCTAAGTATTTTGGCCTTTTTGTATATTATTTTCATAACTGTTTTGGCGTACTTGGGTCTAGGATATCTACCTATTATGTTGATTTCGGCTGCTTTTATTCTAAGTCAATGGTATTTTTCAGATAAAATAGTTCTTTGGAGTACAAGAGCAAAAATTGTGACCAAGGATCAATATGCAAATCTTCATACACTAGTAGAACAAATCGCCTTAGTTAACAGACTGCCTAAACCCAAAATAGCTATTGTAAATAGTAATATTCCTAATGCATTTGCTACAGGAAAGGGACATCGCAGCTCTGTTGTTGCTGTAACCACTGGTTTGTTAAACCTTTTGGATCATGATGAGCTAGAAGGTGTATTAGCACATGAATTGACCCATATAAAAAATAGAGATGTATTGGTAATCACTCTTGCAAGTTTATTTTCAACTATTGCGTGGCAGATAATGCAATTTAGCTTTTTTGGAAGTATGTTTGGAGCCGGAAGAGATCGTAACAATGGTGGTGCAATGTTGATAATAATTGCTGTTTCCTTTATTACTTGGATTGTGAGTTTTCTTATAATTAGAGCGATTTCCAGATATAGGGAGTATTCTGCAGATAGGGGTGCAGCACAATTAACTCAAAAACCAAAGAGTCTTGCCAATGCTTTGCTGAAGATTAGCGGAAATATGGATAGAGTTCCAGCAAGAGAAGTAAGGCATCTTGAAGGTTATAATGCTTTTTTCATAATTCCAGCAGTTTCGCGAGGCAGTCTTTTTAATCTTTTTTCTACCCATCCCCCTATTGAGAAACGAATTCAAAAACTCTTGGATATGGAAAAATCTATGGAGAGATGATATGATAAAACAATCAATAGATATTGGCCGTTTGATTCTATCTGTTTATAACAAAGAAAAAATTATGATCCATAGTTGGTTCGCATTTTTATCAGACCACGGGGATGGTCGTTATTTAAGTATGGATCCATTCCATACCCATTTATTCGCTTGTCGTAACATACCAGAAAAGTAAATTATCCTCTCCTATGTGTCCTTGATGTATAAAATAGTATTTTTGTTGGAAAACCTTAAGGGCAAAAAAAGATACTGTAAATTAATTGAATGTTCGACGTAAAAGACCGATTTAATCGTTTGAGATCAGATAGATTTTCATTAATCAAGGAAAAATATTCCACTAATAATCCACAGGATCAAGCAATACAGTTCTTTTCAAAAATCTATGGATTGGATGGTATGAAAGAAAACCTTTTTCGTGCATTAATATCAGATGAACAAGTGAATGTTATGCTTGTGGGCCCACCAGCAACTTCAAAGACCCTATTTATGACAACAATACAGGAGAAATGCAACAATGTTTTATATTTTGATGCTTCAAATACATCTGGAGCAGGATTTATTGAGAATCTTTATTACAATAGAAAGACTCGACTAGTACTAATAGATGAGATTGATAAATTGCGGAAAAATGACATGAGCTCTCTGCTTGGATTATTGAACGATGGGAGAGTTGTAAAATCCCTAAAACAAACTCGATATGATTTTAGGATTGAAAATATCAAAATATTTGCTACATCTAATAGTCTAATGAGTTTATCAAAACCTTTAAGATCCAGATTTCACGAATATCATTTGAATGAATACACAGATGAAGAATTTTTGAATGTACTTAAATTTTGTCTCCACAATAAATTTCCAGAAGAAATTAACGAAATGATTGGAACTTTATTGATCAATTCTGATATGAAGGATGTTAGAACGGCCATAGCGCTCGGTAATTTGTTGAAAAAGGATGATACAAGGGATGATGTTATACGGGTTTTTGAAAATTGGGAAAAATATAAAAAACATGGTGATCTAGATTACAATTAAGTACTTTTTCTCTTTTAAACGAGTAACGTAAATTTTTGGGCAAACTTATCCAATGTAATCTTGATTCTGGCCTACAACCTAATATTTGTAAACCGTCTTCTAAAATTTTTCCCATAAAAGATGATTTTTGTCTTAAATGTCTACTCTCCCGAATTGGTTTGCAACATTTTTGTACATATCTAGCTCTTGCTTTGATAGTGGTCTAATTTTTTTCATCGCTTCTTCAAAATGCTTCATACTTATTTTTAGATCATCTGTATGTTTTTCTGCTTCCTTTGAATCCGGGTATTTGGTAATATGTTCTCTCAATGCCAGCATGACTGCTGCTGATGATAAAGAAGCAATGTCTGCGCCGGTGTATCCATCGGTTTTATCTGCCAAATCTTCTATATTTACATCCTCTTCTAAGGGTTTTTTGTTTGTATGGATTTTGAGTATTTGTAACCTAGAATCTCTATCTGGTGGAGAAACGTACAATATTCTATCAAATCTTCCCGGCCTTAACAATGCAGGATCTATTATGTCTGGACGATTTGTAGCGGCAATTACTACGACATTCGTTAATATCTCTAAACCGTCCATCTCGGTCAAAAACTGACTGATTACTCTTTCCGTCACATGAGAATCACCATGATCACCACCCCTTGTAGGGGCAATGGCGTCAAGTTCATCAAAGAAAATTATACATGGTGCAGCTTGTCTAGCTTTTCTGAATATTTCTCTTACTCCTTTTTCGGATTCTCCAACCCACTTGCTAAGTAATTCTGGTCCCTTGATACTGATAAAATTAGCTTCGCTTTCATTTGCAGCTGCCTTTGCCATCAATGTTTTGCCAGTTCCAGGTGGCCCATACAAGAGTATACCTTTAGGTGGAGTTGCATCTGCATAAGTAAATACGTTTAGATACTTTAATGGCCATTCAACTGCTTCTTGAAGCTCTTGTTTGATCGTAGAAAGACCACCAATATCTTCCCATTTTATATCTGGAACTTCTACAAACACTTCTCGCATGGCTGAAGGTTCTGTTTCTTTGATTACGTCCATGAAATCTTGCATCCTTACTATGATTTTTCTCAAGGTATCCAGAGGAATACTTTCGCTTGAAAGATTTATGTCAGGGAGAACCCTCCTCAGTGCTCGCATAGCAGCTTCTTTAGCCAATGCTTGAAGATCTGCGCCAACAAATCCATGAGAAATATCTGCCAATTTTTGTAAATCTACATCTTTATCTAGTGGCATACCTCGTGTATGAATTTGGAGAACCTCGAGTCGGCCATCCCTGTTTGGAACTCCAATTTCAATTTCCCTGTCAAACCTTCCAGGCCTACGTAATGCAGGATCAATGGCATTTATTCTGTTAGTTGCTGCTATAACCACTACTTTGCCTCTAGATGTCATTCCATCCATTAATGATAGTAATTGAGCAACTATTCTTCTCTCAACTTCCCCGGTTACTTCCTCTCGCTTCGGAGCAATCGAATCTATTTCATCTATGAATATAATTGAGGGTGCATTCTTTTCAGCCTCTTGGAACACATTTCGCAATCTCTCCTCAGATTCACCATGATACTTGCTCATAATTTCAGGACCTCCAATTGTAAAGAAATTCGAATTAGTTTCATTCGCTACCGCCTTTGCCAATAAAGTTTTGCCTGTACCGGGAGGACCATGTAGCAGTACCCCCTTGGGAGCCTCTACACCCAATCTCTTAAATAACTCTGGATGTCTAAGCGGTAGTTCAATCATTTCTCTGACTCTTGCTACAGCATCGCCTAATCCTCCAATGTCTTCATAAGTTATGGAAGCAGAACTTCCTTCCTGCGAGATCTGCAATGCCTTAGAAGTCTCCTCTGAGACAACTATTTGTGTAGTATCGCTGATAATGACTGGCCCTGAAGGATGTGTTGAAATTACAACCAAATCTATCCTTCTTCCCATCACACTAATGGGAATTGTGTCGCCTTTTGTCATTAGCGTTCCATTGAGATATTCTGCTAAATATTCTTCAGCACCCATAATTCTTAAGGGTTCGGTGGGAGCAAACGTAATATCATTAGCTGTTTTTGATTCGACAACTTTAATTTCAATCAAATCATTGATGCCTACATCTAATCTATTTCGAATAAGGCCATCAATGCGGATCAAGCCTTTGTCCCTATCACTCTCTTTGGCCGGCCAACTTAATAGAGTAGTTTTTCTGCCCAATGACGAAATTTCTAGAGCATCACCACTAATAATGCCAAGAGTCTCTGCAACGGCAGGATCAACCCGAGCTATTTTCCTTCCAACATCTCGTTGCTCCGCCTCAGCGACCTTTAATGTAGTAGATTTTGATGAAATATTGTTTTCATCAGTACTTGAAGTCATGATATAGCGTTATGAATGCTTCCCCTATTAAAAATAGTATCTAAATAGACTGACTCGCGATCGAAATTTAATCAATAAGCATTTTATTTAAGCTGCCAATCATATCAGATTATGAAAGTTCGACTTGTGATGCTATAATGCAAAAGATCTTGATAATAGCTTCTGATCCTTTAATCGCACAATTGGAGGAAAAATTACGAATTAGATTTGATGTAGAAACAATGCCTGTTTCTCCGAGTGGTATTTGTGAAATAAGAGCAAATCTGAAAAGAAATTGGATCACAATTTGCAGGTTTTCTGCAAGTGAAAATCTGCGCGATATTTTAACAATGTTTGATGTCAATTATGAATTGAAATCACGAAGTTCCCAGTATACATA
>DATELO010000103.1:0-4471 GCA_035276505.1 Candidatus Nitrosocosmicus sp. | reverse complement strand
CTTTCCTCAGTTCTAATTCAGTAAGGGCTTTAGCAGAATACAGAGCAATACAAACTAGGCTTGACCCTAAAATAACTCATGTGGAAGCATTTGAAGCAATAAAAATGATGATAAATAATTCGTATACATTACTACCTACTAGAAGACTCGCCGAAAATCTCACACCGTCTCGAAATATTATTGAATTTACCTCGTGAATAAAACAGTCAATGTCATTCTAAATTGGAACGATATTTGTCCAAAAAGATTGTTTGTATTAGTGACTTGATTTTGATAAAGTAATTCTATAATATACTGAGATACATGAAAAACATTATGAGTATAAGAATCCATATAACGTCATCGAGAGTAAAAATTAGGAAAGATACAACTAAATTTGACCGCAATTACTCTTTTTGACCGGCCATTAGAAAAGTTAGATTTGTATTTGTTTTATTCTTTATAGACTTTGCAGGTACTCCAGCTACGATATCTTTGTTTTCGACATCCCTAATTACCATTGCACCCGCCCCCACTATTACATTATCACCTACTCTAATATTGTCTTTAAGAGTAGAATTTAGTCCAGTCCATGTTGAATCTCCTACAGTTGTACTTCCTCCAATAATTGTACCTGCAGTTAGTTCACAGTTCTTTCCTATTTTTACGTTGTGAGCTACATGTACCATAGCATCTAATTTTGTACCATTTCCTATTACTGTATTTGACAAGGAACCTCTTGCAATGGAACAATTGGCACAAATTTCCACATTATCGGATATTATAACTTTTCCGATATGGGGAAAGCGTAACAATTCATTAGTATCATACCTTTCATAAGCAAACCCATCTTCTCCTATAACCGTTCCTGTTTGAATTATGCAATTATCTCCAACAACACAATTTTTTAAGCTTACTCGGCTACCAATAGTACAATTATCCCCCACAACACAACCTTTGTCGATTACAGAGTATGGCCCAATAGAACAGCCTTGACCAACCTTAGCGGAGTCGTGGATCATTGTGTATTGGGATACTTCTTTTGTTTCGGCCGCATTACTGTATTTGTTAAATAGTTGAACAAATGCAAGTCGAGGGTTATTTAAAAAATAAAGTTTTTGTCCATTTTTGGGATCAATTTTTCCTTTCATTGATTCCTTGCATAAAATAATCCCTGCATTTGATTTGGATATGTAATTTATCGCTTTGTCCCCATCATAATAACAAAAACTAATATCTGCTAATTCTGCATCAGTGATTGAAGAAAACCTCGTCACTTTTAAGTTTCCATTTCCTTCTGATTCAAACAGATATCCTAAATGATTCAATTCTTTTTCAATGTCAATAGACATAGGTAATGATTTATTATTTAGTCTATAAAAACAATATTTTGTCTATACATTGTGAAAAGCTGCCCCATCACACTCTGGTGGTTGGTCTAGTATATATTTCCTAAAAATATCTCTTCAAAGATGAAAAATCGGTGATTCATAAATGAACACATAACTTCAGAGCAGGGTTTATTTTGTTATGACTTTGATTTGTTTTAGCACCCTTCAAATAGACAAACTAGCGCATAGTCTATTTCTAAAAATAGAAACGTACTTAACGTATAGGTTTTCTGTCATAAATTGCAAGGTCCAAATGACATATAAATTGTCAATTGATTGCTGAACTTGGTATCTATAACCTAGTTGGTTCCGACAATTATATTATATAATCATTCTTGCTGATAGAGAACTCTATACACCTTTTCAGTATTCGAAGGATAGAATTTAAAAGTTTAGATGAGTATACTCATGTAGGTTAAGCAATTATAAGTCAAGGCTAAATACAATTAATTGAATATTTCGATAAATCCCCCAACAATGAAAAATATCAATATTCATGTCGACGACTCCTTGTGGAAATATAAAAACTTATATTTGTCAGATCTGAAACGTCTAAATATATATCTTTATCAACAAGAGACATTTAGAGCAAAAATGCTCTATTTCTTAATTTTGATTTTTGTGTTTTTACCTTTTCTAGTCTACTCCCCTTTGATCGTTAATGGCAGTGGTAACGATTTGGAAAATGAGTTTATATCTAATAGGACCAGTTTTTATAGTTGTCAGGATTATGGCGAATCTGTTCAATGTGCTTTATCCAAAAACGAATTTGAAGGTTTTTCTGTAGATTCTACAAGTAATCAGATTACTCCAATAACTAGAGAGCCTAATTATGTGGAGGGTAAAAGTGGGAAGGCAGTAGAATTTAGGGATAAGTTCAGGGATTTTGTAGAGATGTCTAATATTACTGCATATCAATCCGAGGAGTTTTCTATCTCTTTTTGGGTAAAAAAAATTAGCACACCACTTCAGTCAACACCGTCTGCACATGTTATATCTCACACTACTTTTAATCAAGATGAGGGGTGGTTTTTTAGCACAAATAATGCACAAGATCAAGCTATTCGTTTTGGTTTGACATCTAATTTAGGAGATGAGCCTTTTATGTCCAAGCCTATTCCTATCTCTATTTCAACCTTTACCAATATAGCTGCCACTTTTGATGGCTCAGACATTAGGGTTTATAGGAATGGAAGCCCATACGAAAGTATTGAATATAATGGAACGTATATCCCCACTCAAAATCTGCCAATTCATGTTGGTGTCGCTTCCTATTGTACAGAATGCACTAAATTTCAGGGCATAGTTGACGACGTTAGTTTTTACGACAGAGCACTGACCCCAACGGAAATAGGCCAGATATATAATGATAACGAATCCGTGTCTAATCCTAATGGTTTAGTTGGGCATTGGACATTCAATAACACTTTGAATGATTCATCCACCTATAAAAACAATGGAATGATGTTAACTATGGTCTCTAGCATGGTAACTTCTCCAGATGGAAAAATATTCATATCGGAAAAAAATACGGGAAAGATAAGAATTCTACAGAATAATATCTTGTTGAATAAACCATTTGTTGTGATTGACAATTTGGATGTTAATTGGGAAACTGGACTGCTAGGACTGGCTATAGATCCCGAATTTGAAAAAAACCATTTTGTATATGTGTATTATTCCACTTATGATGACAACGGTAAGCCAATTAATAAAGTGGTTAGATTTACTGAAATAGATAATTTAGCTAGTAACGAGACTGTTATCTTTGATGATATCCCTTCCAACGCGGCTTTTCATGCTGGGGGAGCGCTCGCAATGGGTCCTGATGACAAATTATACATTTCTATTGGAGACGCTAGATCATCTATATACTCTCAATCCAAGGATATATTGGTAGGAAAAATACTTCGAATAAATAAAGATGGAACCATTCCATCGGATAATCCCTTTCCAAATTCTCCGGTATATACAATGGGACATAGAAACATATTTGGCATTGCGTTCGACGAGAAGAATGGGATTGGAATATTCACAGAAAATGGCGATGCACTGTTTGATGAAATCAACGTCATAAAGAAAGGAGGCAATTACGGATTTCCTAATATGCAGCCTGAAAATTTACATTGGAGTGTATCGAATAGTACAATCGACATAAAACCTCTACGTGCATATTATTATTCAAATGCTCCAACACAAACAATTTATTATACAAGTGATCTTTTTCCGTCTTTAAAAGACACATTCCTTGTCGGTACTTATACGGGAGACATTTATAGTATCAAAATTGACAACAAAACTAAAAAAATAAGTTCTGAAATAACACCTCATAATGATCCTGAAACTATAGTTTCGGAAAAATATATTCAAATAAATAATTATCCCTTTGAATCGGTTATTGGGTTAACTCAAACTCCAAGTGGAGATATTTACTATGGCGGATATCACATCTACAAACTGGATTCAGTTATTGAAGATGAGCCTGATCAAATATTATTTTCATTACAAGCAGATTATCCTGATAATATTATCATAGACAACTTATTTGCAAGCTATCAGAAATATGTAGGTATCGATATACAAAATAATGCAATTAAGAATCTAGGCAATTCTACTAATAATTATTCGCTCCTCAATATTAAAATTCCTAAATCCCTACTGAGTGACGTTACAAACGTAAACGCTACAGTGGTATCATCTCTCAATGAAGAGAACACATATGATATTACAGATTACTTATTGAATGAGATTTCACCAAAATATAATGAATTATCCATTCCTGTACCAAACGACAGTATAATCACGAATGTAAGGATAAATGGTGAAGATTCATCAAGCGATAGTGAAGAAGATTCATCAAGCGATAGTGAAGACTAATTTTCAAACATAGAATAATATAATAAAACCAATCTATGCATAGTATTATTACGATCTAATAGCTAGAATAGTGAATTCATGTCTGATATTTTTTATTCTGTTTTAGCTTACTATTGTAACAACACACTTGATTTCCTAATGTGTACCAAGCTTATTTCTAAACGCTATTTAATAAATTACTACTTCTTAATCTCGGGAAGGCATAGTCTTTACTAGTGCTCTAA
>DATELO010000102.1:0-4950 GCA_035276505.1 Candidatus Nitrosocosmicus sp. | reverse complement strand
GGTATTATCCACTCAGACGTGACAGTACTATTATCGGAGTACGTTGATTATAGATTGTATTGGAAAGTGGTCACTAAAGCCAGTATGCAATTCTCGACTTGGACTTATAAATAAAGGTAGTTACCCGCAATGAATCATCCACTATTACGAAAAAGAAACAATTTACTATGAATATTTAATATATTCTCCCGATTTCATTTGGCTGTAAAGCCATGTGTTGTTTTAGTGGCCCCCCATGATTTTATTGTCCATGCTCTTACAAATACTACGAATACATACAAAACAAAGGAATTGTAAATTGGTACCAAGATCGCATATTTAAGCCCATTCCAACCATATTCTTTTGCTAATACAGTTATTTGCACCAGCCAAATAAATGCGGTAAGCAAAAGCCATTGGTTAATTGTTATTGCAGCGTAGTTAAAAGGAAAGTATCCAAACACTAAATTAAATATCATTCCAAATCCAATGGTCAAAAACAATGCTAGCGCAGTTAATATAACTATGGGACTAGCCCAAAAAATGATACCCAGTATATCAGTAGGTTCGCAAACTCGATGTTTCAAGAGATCAATAAATCCCTTGGCCCATCTGGCTCTTTGTTTTAAGAGAATTTCTATGGTGGGAGGTTTTTCATCATAATTAATACAATCAGGCGCAAAAACGATTCTATAGCCCTTTCTCAACAATCTAGAAGTAAGTTCATAATCATCTACCAAGTGGTTTGTAAATCCACCGACTTCCTGAAGGATGTCTTTTCTTAAAATATAACCTGTTCCTCCAAGACCTCCCCTTTGATCCAATGCAGTCCTGGCTGTCATATAAGGTGTTGACCATAAATCACCTTCTATAGACAATAATCTGGTAACGAAACTATAATTTCTATTACTGGGTACATATCTTCCCTGTACAGCAGCGTATTTTTCTAATAAAGGAAGCCCTTTTTCTACAAAATCATGACTTAAAATTCCATCTGCATCAAGAACTAAAATGTATTCTCCTTGAGATTTTGAAACTCCAAAATTTAGCGCTATTCCTTTTCCAGAATCTTTTGTTTTATAGTCAAGGGGCATTACTCGCGGATCTTTGAATGATGCTTCGGCAAAAGTATTATCACTGCAGTTGTGACAAACGACAATAATTTCTATATTCTGATAAGTTTGTTTTAGTAGTTCTGTCACAGTTTTTCTTATTACCGTATCTTCATTGTGTGCTGCTATTACTATAGAGCATAATACGTTCTTTTTCATTATTGCTTCCCTAAAATCTTCATAAGTTTTATTTTGAAGAGATCTAACCTTTTTATCCATTGCAAGATACGTAATGAGAATGAAAGATGTAACGGCCGTATAGATAATAATAATAATTAATGGCGGTAAAGTCAGATAATAGAGATTTACGTCAGTATCTATCAGAATTTCATCTCCCGTATACCAATAGTAAACGGTATTAAGAACAACTGTAAGCCATATTACCAGTAGCACAGAAAACATAATTTTCCATTTTTTATCTTTCAAAGGTTTTCCCCAATAGAATTTGAATATTTTTCCAAAATGGATTGTCGGTAATGGAGGACATGATCATGTTAAACCAATTTTCCACCTTTATCTGCTGAACTAGTGTAGCAGAATTATCGTTTACGTCCACAGCCCGTACTTGTATTTCTGTAAATGGGGGTACTACCTTTACAAGGGCAATGTATTCTTGATTTTGCTTTTTTGCCAGATAAGTTTCTATATTCTTGTTACCCTGAGTGAAATTTATCCCTCTAAGCTTCAATGGAGATTCATCTTCTATTTTTAACTTCAATACGTTATTACCCTCATATAGTATATTAGTTGTTATAATAATTTTTGGAGGGGTAGTATCGTTTCGCAAATTACTGCTACTGCAACAATCTGGGTCAGGAGGGCGAGGAAGAGGTAACGGTTGCATAACCCATTGGGCATCAGATAAATTAGGAGTATAAAAAATAACTATAAGGATAAAAGTGAAAAATAAAGTACATATAAAAGGAATGTTTATACCAAGATTCAATTTAGTATGGAAAAGGGAATGTCCATATATTTAGATACCTTTATTTGAATATCGGTCTGTGACCTTTCTGTTCGAATACGTATTTCATTCAGTGTCTAATTCTGCTCTAAAGAGCAGTTTTATGCCATAGTATAAAAATCACTAGCCTCTAGATCATCTTCTAGAATCATTCAGTATTACAGCTTTCTATTAATCTAGTCTGTATTACAAAAGGAGAGGTGTTTACTATTACTATTACTATTACTATTACTATTACTTTTACTATTACTATTACTTTTACTTTTACTTTTACTTTTACTTTTACTTTTACTATTACCATTTCTCATTATCTAATCATTTTGCTTATTAATTTGTTAATTCATGATCCTAAAATCTCAACAGGTAATTTATAGAGAAGAATCTAAATAAAACACAAATAGTATTGCCTATACCTGACGAGAAGGGATACAGAAATGATGAGATAAATCTATGAGTATAAAAAATAGTATCTCATTTCTGTAAGAAAGATATAGAACTAAGTATATTAGTCAATCTCTGATTTCATTATCTCTAGAATTTTTTGGGCTACATTCTCACCATAAGGATTTTTGTGGATTTTTGTGGTGAGCATTGTTTCTATGACATCATCCAAGTTTTCTTCCCTATCTGGAGGAAACAAAATATTTGCTTTTAGCAAGATAGTTTCCCATCTTGCTGAGGTATGTCTAAGGGTAATGCAGGGTTTTTTTATTGTAATAGATTCTTCTTGAATACCCCCAGAATCCGTCAACATCAGTTTTGATTTTGACATTAAAGAAAGAAAATCCATATATCCTAGTGGATCTACCATTGTTATATTTGAGGGAACATTAATGTTAAAGTTTTGTAAGTTTTTTTTCGTTCTAGGGTGAACGGGGAAGACCACAGGATGATTAGTAGAGGCAATATGGTTCATAAGTAAACCAAGATTGTGGGGATTATCAACATTCTCTGGCCGGTGTAAAGTTAACAAAAGATAGTCCTGGGGAATAGACTCTGGGAGTTTTCTTGTGATTGCAATTCTTGTCAGATCTTGACAAACATCCACTATTAGATTTCCTGTAGTGAATATTTTCCCCTTTGTATTTTCATACGACAGAACGGTTGTACAAAAGTTCGATGGAGAAAAAAGATAGTCAGCCATCTCATCTATTCGGATCCTGAGGGGTTCTTCAGGTACATGTATGTCAAAATCTCTAACTCCCGCTTCAACATGAATAATTTTACTCTTAATATCATCTGCTGCCAAGGCCGCAGCCATACTAGAATTAGTATCGCCATAAACAATAACATAATCAGGATTAATGTCTTTTAGTACAGGTAATAAGTTGGATCTTATTGTAGCGATATCTGATGAATTCGATTGAAGATCATAATCAGGTTTGACTTTTAATTCATCAATGAAGATATCACTCATATTTGGAGAATAATGTTGACCAGTATAAACGAATTTGTGATCAAAGTTATTATTTAACAATGGAATCAGATATGCCAACTTGATTATTTCAGGCCTAGTCCCTGCAATAGTAACTAATTTCATTTTAATTGTAGGCAAAAAGGTTTATAAAAATTTATCTTTATTAGAAATCTATCTTTGTTAAATAAGTTTAAGACTACACTTGATGTAGTCGATTCACCCTCAAAAGCTCGCATTAAATAGAGATTAAGATTAGGCCTGCCTTCCGTTCAAATTAGAGAATTACAAACTACATCAAATACGTAGATGACAGTCTTTTCAAATTACCACAATAAGGATGTAATCAAAATTAGAGTTAAGAGTGTCGATGGTCGGGGTGATCAAAATGCTAATCCTTAACATCAAAGTTTAATTTTTCAAGATTTGACTTCGTATTATAGTTTTATTTTATTTTATAAGATTATCTTTGATAAGTACAATATATTTATAACTTACATGGAACAATATTCCTTATAGAATGAATCAAAGACATGATTCAACTTTAGGTTTACAAATGCGAAAATTAGCACGTGTTATTACAGCCTTTTTTATTATTTCAGTTATTTTATTTAGCAGTGGTAATACTGTCTATTCTACAACCCAGGGAATTATTTCGGGAGCGGGTTATGGAAACAATGGGGAGCGTTATGGTTCTTTTTTAAGTTGTTCTAACTCTGATGTAGTACATCATTTTAAAGGCTCGTCAATTCAGTTTAAAACGGCATTAGGAGACAATTCTGTAGCAGGTAAGAATTCCGATCTATCTTTAGGGTCATGGAGTATTGACTTTATCGCGGAAGATTCGCAAAGTCCCGTAAGGCTAGGTGGACCAATAATTGAAGCGAATTTGGAGAATAATATGTACACATTATTAGGTGAAGAAACTTTTGACGATATATGCGGCATCGTAGGAAATACTATTACTTTGACCGGAGAATGTGGTGAAAATACAAAAATATGGTATTCAGATTCTAATAATGCAAAAGTCGGATCGTTTACACCACCACATGGTGAGAAGATAAATTACTTGTTTGGGTCAGAAGTAAATTGTTTTTAATACCCTACTCATCGTTACCGTTTCATAGATGATTACAAAACAAAAAATTTACGATTGTTTATCTCCAAACTATCCATCTTTGCTTGACTGTTAATTACCATCCAATTAATTAATAACTCGAGTGGTGATGGCATGAAATACATTTTGGTAGCACGGATCATTTCTCCCAAAGCAACTCGAAAGATTAGATGTATAGTACCTATACTGAGTTGAAACCAGTTCAAGTTCAATGGGAGCAACTTTAGAGCACTAGTAAAGACTATGCCTTCCCGAGATTAAGAAGTAGTAATTTATTAAATAGCGTTTAGAAATAAGCTTGGTACACATTAGGAAATCAAGTGTGTTGTTACAATAGTAAGCTAAAACAGAATAAAAAATATCA
>DATELO010000101.1:0-3471 GCA_035276505.1 Candidatus Nitrosocosmicus sp. | reverse complement strand
CTTCAGGGTAAACTAACATAGACAATCCAGTAGTTGTGAATCCGGAAGCACTTTCAAAAAAACTATTAACAAATAGTGTGATAAAATCCAAGTTTTCACCAAAGGGGTTAACATACATGTAAGGAATACTGCCAAACAAACTCAGCATTACAAAGCTTGAAACCATGAGAATTGAAGCTTGTCTCAAATTCATTGGAGTTTTTTCTCCATATGCATTTAAAATAAAGCCCATAACAGACATGGATGTGATGCCCAAGAATATGCCTATGGCAGTCACAACTTCGCCTAGGAAGGTGGCCATCATGGCAGGAGCAATAAACAACAGTCCAGCAAACTGTAAAATGAATCCCAGGTTACCCCATATCGGTTTGTATCTTTCCCTAATAACCACTCGATAAGGTCTAAATTGTCTTTCCAAAACAGAAGTTCTAATTGCATTTGCCAATCCTTCCTGAGTCACTACCCCCAAAATATGAACATTGTCAGTGACCGGAATACGCTTGATCAAATTTAGTCTCATCAATTCCAATGCCATCCTGACGTTAGCCTTTGCTGAAATTGTAATAAGAGGGGAAGTCATGATTGTCTTTATTGCGACCTGGTCGGAATCCTCTCCTCTCATTACTATTTTATCCAAAATATCACTATCAGTAATTATCCCAACATATTCATTCAACTTGTTTGTTACAATAATGGTCTCAGCCTTTTTTCCATGCATTAATTTAACTGCTGTTGCAGCATCCATGTCCTCGTCCAAAATTATGAATTGATGATGGGCGTAGGAAAGCACTGGACGGTTTAGCGGGTCTGTAACCATTATTTAATCAGAATTTAGTTTAGTTGTCAAAACAAATAATATTAAACTTTACTATTAAATACTTTGTATAATTAAGATTATCCGGGTTTTCTATTCTAAGCTAAAAAAAGAGGAATGATCATTGATTCCCTTTAGGCTTGAATTGACCAGGATGTGCAGTTTAAAATAAAGTGATTAAGTATTTGTATTGTTTAAGAGTAGATTTCTGATTATCTTTAGCATCGCAGATATCAAAAAATTAAGGGATAGTTATAGAAACGGTCTCTGGACTGTTTGCAGGAGTATTCGTTCCATAGGCTCTCTTATGTTCATCGTCTCCATAAACTACTTCAGCGGTAAAGCCTTTACCCACGGGTGCCTCACTTGAACTAATTTCGAATGTAAATGAGCTAGTCTGGAGGCCGGGGAAAATTAAATTATTCTCTACTACTGGGGAACGAGAACCATCCATTACGACATGAATAGTACCGTGTTCATCTAAATTACCGTTGTTAATTATCTGTACAATTACTTTGAAAGTTGAAGTAGTTTGGGTGGTTTGAGCATTAACATCTTTTAAACCCCAAAAGATACCAACAGATCCAATCAGAACAAGCAAAGCCATGGTATAAATTGATTTTAGTATAGTACTACGATTCATTTTCTTAATAGAGGGGGGGGAGCGTTGGTATTGTTTAATGGGATGACCATCAAAACATAGTTTCATTATGATATTAAGGGGAAATTATTTATTAAATTTTGTTAAAGATAATGCTAGTAAATAATACTGAAATACTATGATGTATTTTACCCCCAATAGGACTACCTGTAGATAAATAACTTAAATTGATTGGTAACGGGCCATCGAACATTCGTGTGCACTCTAGATTTATAGAATTTCAAATTATATTATCTTGTATATGTGATTTCACTTTTTATCAATTAAGGTTCTTTGTTAAAGTAACAATGAGGACACAAAAAGGTAGTTAGTTACATAACCCGATAAACTTCGGGAACAACCGGCAAGGATATGAAAGATCTATTTGACTATTTCTTTTCTCTTCTGACGTTAATCAGGTTATGTTTTTCTAGAAATTGGCTTATCCTCTCGTTTTCTTCCTCGGTAGACTGAATCTCATCTTCACTTAAGTCCTCAAGAGTCTGAACCATCTTTTTTAAATCATCTATATTGATAACCACGCCATAGTAATCTCTCACTCTTTCAATGGTAGTATCATAATGCTTTTTGATCCCAGAAGCCGTTGCATCAGAAACTAATATGACATCATATCCTAAATTAAATGCATCACGTAATGATGTCTCTACACAAATAGACGTATCGATACCGCAGAAAATCAGAGTATTAACATGAATGCTCTGAAGCCACACTCTTAGCTCAGTATCTTGAAACGCAGAATCCCGTCTTTTTAAGATTATGTGATCCTCATTGGCAGGCTTTAATTCGTCAATAACTCTTGCATCCCACGTATCCCTCATACATATTGGGATTTTTTTATTTTGCAGTCTTTCCTCTCTAGCTCTAGGAAGGATGTTGTGTATGTGGAGCAAAAGATCAATACCGCTTGGTTCTCTAATTGCTTCAGTATAGAAAATAGGAATTTTTTCTTCCCTGCAGAAATTTATTAACCTCTTTATATTTGGAATAATTTGTTGATAATTTTCTATATTCATTCCTAATTTATCATATGAACCTTCCTTGCTGACAAATCCATTTTGCATATCGACTATTATCAAGCCTAAATTGATGAGGTTACTACCATACTGTAATTCTCGCATTAATGATAGACTATAGTTCCATAATAAAAATTATTTTTAGAAAATACGTCTTGGCAATGGTTAAATAGGATTATTAGTTCAAGTGAGCCAAGCTGTGCCGTTGCATCTTGCTTTCCAAATGCTCGGTTGAGATGACTAAAGAATCAAAAATATATAGGGGTACACGAAGGGTTCATTTTACGACTGTAACACTACATTTTGATCTCGAGACTATTGATCTAGCTATGTTACCTATTAGTAGGTTTCCTATCGACCGGGCTCTATACCTAATTTAATACGGTCACCTCAGTTCCTTGAGAGTATTTGATATAGCAATGTCAGGTTTGAATTTAGAATTTACAAACTCAGTGTGCATATCAACATAGTTTGTGTCACCTGACTCTTTAGTTGACTTGCAAATTTATTATTCATAGCAATAGCGTTGTAGTTCTCTTTATTTTGAAATGTCTTGTATATTTTAGGAATGTAAAAATGGTTTATGCTATTATCTTTTAATCATATTTTTTTGCTAGTCCAAAGGCAAACTCTAATGCTCTGATAGAATAATCAGAAGCCATCAAATCCAACTAGAATTTTTCTCATTTTGATAGCTGATTTTTTACTTGACCTCGAAATACGACTATTGATTTTTGTTAAATCCTAAAGAAATTAAATGAATAATTTGCTTTTTTTAAGATGCGGGGCAAAAAGTTATTTATCAGTTTCCTCTTTGAACCCTATCTAACCGGAATCACAATTCACATTAATCTCTTGATACATATTGATGGACTCAAAATTTAAGAAAAATTCCGAATGCAAGTGAGGTTGCTTTAAAAACTTATTTATATCAACTAATAGTACAATTTTTCATGAGATTTTTTACCTTGCCTCGTTACTTT
>DATELO010000100.1:0-3907 GCA_035276505.1 Candidatus Nitrosocosmicus sp. | reverse complement strand
ATCACCTTTTATAAGAGGTACGCTTTCAAGAGCATCAGCAAGATATCGTTCATCAATTGGTGGAATAGCTTCTAATGGTGCAACAATCACTTTTTCTGCAGGAACTGCCTTTATCTTTCTAACGATTACTGTATCTCCAATAGCCACACCGGCATTGTTTCTGACAAGGCCATCAACTCGGATGATACCCTTACCTTCATCTGAAGGATACAGAGGTAAACACTTTGCAACAGTTCTGCGTTTACCTCTTATTTCCACGACATCACCTGTAGATGCGCTCAAAGCATCCATAGAATCATAATCAATTCTAGCAACACCACGGCCTACATCTCGGGTATATGCTTCAAGCACCTTTAAAGAAAGAGTATTACTTTGAGACATGATTACTATCTAATATTTACTAACATACTACTTATACACTTTTGTAAATACAATGCTTAATCTCACCTAGGAAAATCAAAAGAAATAGATAGACTGTAGGGACGAGGTGTAAAAAATGGGGAGGTTAGCAACGGTGGTTCATCGATTTCTACCACTATTATTTGGCTATACCCACAACCGGGGAATTAGTAAATTTGCTTGTCAACGGAGATTGGGCATCAAAGTTTACGAATAATACTCTGTTGTCGATTAACGTTAATGAGACTCCAATACCCTTGTAATTATTGGTTTCATCAGAAATCGTTGCATTGTTGGAATGGATTATTTCAACTACATCAATTTTTCCTTTATATGTAACATCATTATTTTGTTGTTGAACGGAGTTGCCCACAAAATTTGATAATTCATAGGAAGTTGTGTTTGCAATTACATCATTTGCAATGGTTTTATTTTCTGGTGCCGTCACATTATTAACACCTATCTGAGGATCCACTGAGGAATTAAGATAAATCGGTTGTTTAGTAAAGTTGGCACTAAAGTTTTTAAATCCATTCTCCTGAGTACTTAGAGACCAATTGCCGTAAATACTATTCACAATAACACCGGTCTCTTGATTGTATTCTGAACTAACTATTGTTCCATTCAGATTACTATTTGCAGTATTTGTTGATCCAATAGTGCTAGTTGAAGTACTACTAGATGATTCATCATCACATGTGCTGCGTGTTGTACTGGTAGTCTTTCCATTCTCGTTTGTCTGAGATTGTATTGAAATATTGTTGTTACAGTTATTGTTATTGTTGTTGTTACTATTTTCACTATTTTCAATAGTAGACTGAATATTTTCCTGAGTCTGTTTCATGAAATCGTCAAGATTCAATTGCGCATTGACAGGGCCTAAGCTAACGGATGTCGAAATCAACAATGCAGATAAGATTACAATGGCACAAACGGATCTCTTGAATGAATATTTATTGATTATAGCATGATTTTCAAATAAATAAATAAAACAGTTTTTTTCACTAGTCATTAATAATTCATGATTCATATACACAAAATACGATTTATGTTTTTCTGAATAAAAGATAGGGTTTTATATTAGCCTAATTTCTTATATAAAATAATTATGAATAATTTTATAGTTTTTGACGCTTATTAACAAACTGTATGAGCGTATGTGAATGAAGGTAAATGAAGATTTTATCCTCAGAAATTGATAAACTTGCAGGAATTGATTATTATACAACCTCTGGAAAGGGGATTGGAGGATACATAAAGAAAAATTACGCAGACTTTTCAGTTCGAGAGATTGTAAGTGAGAGATTTCTGAATCAATTAAATCCAGTATCAGAGAGCAAATTTCCTTTTCCGATTTATATAATTGAAAAAAAGGGGATTGATTCGAGTCATGCCATTATGCTACTAAAGAAGAAAACAGGGTTAAATCTCAAAATAATAGGAATGAAGGATGCAAAAGCTACTACAGTTCAATATGCAAGCAGCAATCGTAGTAATAAATTAGAGAGAATGACTAGAGACTATAATATTGGTACTGTTAAGCTTAGTTTGGTAGGATATTCCAAAAAACCAATTGAAAAAAACAATTTGGTAGGAAACGCTTTTAAAATAAGAATAACAAATACGAAAAATATTCATGCACATAACATTGCGAAATTCTCTCATGAAATTGATGATGTTGGAAACTACTATGGTCTCCAAAGATTTGGTAGTGAGAGATTGGTAACACATCTTGTTGGAAAAGCAATCATTAAACGACAGTTCAGCAAAGCTGCGGAAATCTTAATGACTTACACTACCAAATACGATTCTAAATTTAGTATAGAGATTAGAGAAAAATTAAGGGATATAAGAAATAATCCATCGATTCTGAAGGAGATTCCTAGAGGTATGGATATTGAGAGAAACTTGGCACGTGAATTGTTGAATGGAAAGGATCCTATAATCGCCCTAAGATCAATCCCGATAACAATAAGAAGGCTATTTGTTCAAGCATTCCAAGCTTATCTTTTCAATAAAACACTTAGCAAAGCAATCGAAAATAACTTTTCACTTATTAGACCAGAAAATAACGATCTCTGTTTCGAGGTAAATAAGAACAGTCTAGAATTTGGAAAGATACGAAAATACGAAACTGAAAAAAGTATCGTAAAGGATATCGTTAATTTACCTATCATAAGATTGCCAGGATACTCATTTCAACCAGGGAATAACCGTTTTGACAATATTCTTAAAGAGTTTATGAATTTCGAAAACATTATAGCCAAAGATTTTTTCATTAAAGAAATGCAAGAGCTAAGTGAATCAGGAGGATTCCGTCAAGCAAGTTTTTATTGTAAAGACTTTGAATACCATATTGACGATGTTGAATCTTTGACAGTAGAATTCTCTGCACCGAAGGGATCTTATGCAACAGTGTTGCTCAGAGAGCTAATTAAACCTGTTAATCCCATAGCAGCGGGGTTTTAGGCTAGGGAATAATAAATGAAGAGACGATGAAGGCAAATACATGCATAATTATTTAACACTGATTCACTTAATACAATGATGGTGGAACAAGGTTTCAATCGGGAATTCATCACCACTGTTTAAGGCGTTCATAACGATTGGGATACTAGTCTTTTTGTTTGGATTATCATTTGTTTTGATGCATATAGTAATAAACTCCTTTACTGAAGGGTTTCGGGAGATTGGAATAAGATTTGTGTTTATTGGAATAATTACAATAGGATTAGCATTTGTTTATAAATATCACATTATAATATCGTTCATATTAAGGAATTTTAAGAATAAGTTAGTAGACCAAGACAGATTTTCAAGATGGCATAAACCCTGAATTAGATTTTTGATATCAGTCTAGAGATAAACAATTATTTGAAACTAAGTATTGCAGCAATGCGGGATAATAAAGGCTATAATAATTATCTTGCGCCAGTTGGTAAATAAACAATTAATAGTTTAATGCATCTCAAGATCTAATTGACTATTTGACAATTGAGGTAATACAATACGACTTTGAGGAACATCCTGAGCAGTTTAGTACTTATTTTGCAAAGGTAATGAAACTATTAATAATTTCAAAACTAAATTGTCTAGAAACAAATCGATTGTCAGTAAAATATTTTCAGGAATTGGTAAGTAGAATCGATGGTTGTGACTTTCATTCAGTAAAGTATGGAAAACCCATGCTATTCACTAAATTTTTAGAGTATGAATTTAATTACCATACAGTACGGGTTATCTTAAAAACAACAGACAACTTTGCGATAGAAATATCGATAGAATCAATAATTCAAGAGTTTGTAAAGACCTTTGATGAGCTCAGTTCAGATGCAAGAGAGATAAAATGGAATGTTACTCCCTCTTTTAACACTATCCAAAAGCCTTATTCTCCTCGTACACCGTCAGATGACCAATTAGTAAAAGAAGGAGGAGGAGGAGGAGGAGGAGAAAACAAAATGTCAGATACTGTGTTAGCAGGTGAGGAGATAGAAGAAGTAAAAATGAT
>DATELO010000099.1:0-2711 GCA_035276505.1 Candidatus Nitrosocosmicus sp. | reverse complement strand
ATACGATCTTCTAACATCCACCAATACCCCATCTATATCGAAAATAATAGCTTCACACTCATCTATACCATTGGACAAGTTCTAAAACTCAATGATATTTAATTATTAATAACTGTATGAATCATGATATGGTGATGCAATTACAATCAGTATGGTATATTAATATAGTATAATCAACGATATAAGTTATATATTACAATCTTCTATAATATTGTGTGAAATATCGGAATAGGACCGAAATAATTTCTAATATTCTAAATGCCGCTAATGGGGGCATCTCTAAAACCAAAATCATGTATAAGGCATTTCTTTCTTATGCTCAGATCAAAGAATATTTGCCTATATTATTGGAGAACAACTTGTTAGAATTAGGTCCTGACGGTAAATACCGAACAACTGAAAAGGGTATTCGATTCTTAAAGATGAATGAGGAGATCCAAGAATTAATAGAATCAAAATCACTTCAAGATGATTTTACCTAACAGCCTATACATTATGATTATTGTGCCCTAACCTAAAATTCATAATTAATTTCGTATAGTAGTAACCACACGCTTTTGTGGTAACCGAGGACTAATTGTTTTTGGTCATTGCATCATACCTAACTATATATTTTCTAACTCATTTCTTAATTCTATAATTGACAGAAAAAATAATTGACGCTTTAGATTCAAATGAGAATGCTAGGAAAAACAGCTATAGCAAAAATTCTCAAGAATTTTTAAACAAATTCAGGGTTAGTATCGGTAATGAAGTAAAAATAGTTACTAAAACCCAAGATTTTTTTGGAATTATTTTGCCTCGATATGAAACTTTTAGTGATAAATATATTGTCCTAAAACTTAAAAGCGGTTATAATATTGGTATTGAGGTTAACAATATTGTTGAAATAATATCTCTAGAAAATGATCAGTCATCTGCAAAATATTCTTCAGTGTTATCCACTAAAACTTCACCTTCGCTCCATGTGCCCTTCTCATCACCATCACCACAACTAGGATCAAGATCTACCCATGATAGTATAGAAGAACGTTCAAAATCCTTGCCCAAAATATTACTAATCAGCACTGGTGGAACCATAGCAAGCAAAATTGATTATAGAACTGGAGGTGTGACATCACTTTTGAGTGCATCAGAACTGTATTCTGTTTTTCCTGAACTTGCAGAATATGGTATTATTTACCCTGAATTTTTATTTAATGAATATAGCGAAAATATAACGCCTCAACATTGGACGTTACTGGCCGATAGAATATCACAAGCGGTTACTAAAGAAAATTATGATGGCATTATTGTATCTCACGGTACTGATACTATGCACTACACGTCCTCTGCGTTGAGTTTTGCTCTCAAAAATGTCCCAATTCCAGTGATTTTGGTAGGCTCACAGCGCTCATCTGATAGACCCTCCTCTGATGCCTTTAGCAACTTAGTTGGTGCAATTAGATTTATAAAAGATGCAAAATATTCAGGAATATTTGTTTGTATGCATAGTAATACTTCAGACGATATAATTGCATGTCATATAGGAACTAGAGTAAGAAAGAATCATACGAGCAAACGTGATGCATTTAGATCACTTGATTCCCTTCCATTTGCTTTTATTGAGAAATCAGGCATACAGTATAACAAGATCTTGCACGATGAAATAATAAAGTACAAAGATATTTCAAAAGTTTTTGCATCAAAAACAGCATTTGACTCCAGAGTCTTTCTCCTAAAATTCTACCCAGGTTTTAATCCATCCTTTCTAGAAGCTTTTTTGAATTTAGATTATAAAGTCATTATTATTGAGGGTACAGGACTAGGTCACATAAACAAGAAATGTTTTTCAATTATATCAAAACTTATTGAATCAGGAATCTTTGTTTTTATGACATCTCAGTGTATTTTTGGTCGAGTACAGATGACTGTATACGATACAGGACGAGACCTTCTAGGATTGGGTGTTATTTCACTTTCAAATATGAGCTCTGAAACGGCTGTTGCAAAAGCCATGTGGGCTTTGAGCAATAATTCTGGACCTGATGATTTCATTAAGATCATGAAATCTGATTATGCTGAGGAATTTTCTAATATTTTGCCATTGGTTTCTCCTATACAAGAGAGGGGAGAAGGAAAAGGCGAAGGAGAACAAGTAAGATGAGTTTAAACCTTGATAAGTTGAATGTTAAAGTTGGATTCGAAATACATCAGCAACTAAATACATCAACTAAACTATTTTGTGCATGTGATGGCAAGGGGTCAGACGATGCATATGATTTCGACTTTATTCGTGTCTTAAGACCCACTAAAAGTGAATTGGGAGATTTTGATAGGGCTGCCTTGTTTGAACACGCAAAAATGAGCTCCATCAAATATTATTCCAAAGTTGGGTACAGTTGTTTGGTGGAAGCGGATGAAGAACCGCCACATAATGTAAACAAAGACGCACTTGAAACAGCCTTGCTATTTTCCCTCGCCTTAAAATCAAACATAGTTGATGAAATTCATGTCATGAGAAAATTAGTCATCGATGGATCGAATGTCAGTGGCTTTCAAAGGACAATGTTGGTATCTACAGGTGGTTATTTAGAAGTAGATAATTTCCAAAAGGTTGGTGTACAGGGTATTTGCTTAGAGGAGGATGCTGCAAAATTAATTTCAACAACAAATCCAAAATTTAAGGAATACGGCTTAGATCGACTTGGAATTCCGCTTGTAGAGATCGC
>DATELO010000098.1:0-45129 GCA_035276505.1 Candidatus Nitrosocosmicus sp. | reverse complement strand
ATGATAGATCAATAATAATCAAACATAACAAACAGGTAATTAAGAGTAGGGTAGCCTACTAGTACCAACATGAATAAAAGGTCCCATCTCAAATCCTCCCAAATCCACCACGTAGACGTAACAGCACGGCTGCGATGCCTTAGGGTTGCTCCCTCCCGGACCTCACCCATTTCAACAATTCACAGTCAATATTACACCTTCATGTAATTTGCTGTTCATAGCCATCCGATACGGCATGATTTCATACTGGTTGGATAAGCAGGTATCCTCCCATTCACGAATTTACCTAATAGTTACTGATCCCGACATAAAGCCGATTTCCGGTATGGGGCACGGCTAGCACCCCGATCCTACCTACCCTATTGTTAATACTTCAAAATCAAATATAATGTTATTGGAGCTATATAATACCTGAATATAAAACTGGAATCAAGTATTAAAAAAATATGAACTAGGTAATTTCTACATCATTCCGTCCATTCCGCCTGGAGGCATACCGCCCATTCCGCCTGGAGGCATACCGCCCATTCCGCCTGATTTGGTTGAAGCAATAACATCGTCAATTCTCAACAACATCGATGCTACTTCGGTAGCAGATTTAATAATTTGCTCTTTTACAGACAACGGTTCAAAAATCTCTATCTTCGACATATCAGCAATTCGAGAATTTCTCGCGTCAATACCTGCCCATTTTGAGCCCTTGTTCTGCTTAGAACGTAGTTCAGCCAAAGTGTCAATTTGATTCATTCCCGCATTTTCAGCCAATGTCAGTGGAATTATTTCTAGTGCATCAGCGAATTTTTCTGCTGCTAGCTGTTCTCGGCCTGTCAATGTATTGGTCCATTCTCTTAACTTTCCAGATACATATGCTTCAGGGGATCCGCCTCCTGCAACTATTAGGGGCTTTTCTAAAACATCCTTCGTCACCATCAAAGCGTCATGAATTGATCGCTCTGCTTCATCCACTACTCTTTGAGATCCACCACGTATTAAGATTGTTACTGATTTAGGATTCTTACATCCTTCAACAAAAACCCACTTGTCTGTCTCGACTTTCCTTTCCTCAACAAGGTCAGCGGAACCTAAATCTTTGGGAGTTAGATCATCTAAATTATTAATAATTCTCGCACCTGTTGCCCTAGACAGTTTTGTCATGTCACTTTCTTTTACACGTCTAACGGTCAACACGTTTGCTTTAGCCAAATAATGTTGAGCAATATCATCGAGACCTTTTTGACAAATGATGACATTGGCACCAGTTCCAGTTATCTTCTCAACCATCGATTTTAGCATGGTATTCTCTTCATCCAAGAACCTTTTCATCTGTTCAGGTGAGGTAATATTCAATTTAGCATCAAATTCAGTTTTTTCAATTTCTAAAGCAGAGTTGATTAGGGCTATTTTGGCCTTTTCTACTCGCTTTGGCATTCCTCCATGGACAACCTCCTTGTCTAAAACTATGCCCCTAATGAGCTTAGTATCCTTAATTGAGCCGCCAGATTTTTTCTCAACTTTGATATCATCTAAATCTACTCGAGTAGAACCGTTACCTGTATCAGCTACTTGTTGAGAAGCTGTTACAACTATACTTGCAAGGTCGTTCGATTCCTTTGAAACTAGCTTGGTTTGCATCGATGTCTTTGCTATCTTGATCAGTTGGTCCTTTTCGTTGTTAGTCACCTTAATTGCAATATTGTTCAATAGTTCTATGGATTTAACGGCACATTTTCTGTAACCATCAACTATCACCGTTGGGTGAACATTCTTTGTAATTAACTCTTCTGCCTTTTCAATCAATGAACCAGCTAGAACTACTACCGAAGTAGTACCATCGCCTACCTCATTATCCGTAGCTTTACTGATTTCTACCATCATCTTAGCAGCTGGATGCTGAACATCAATTTCTTTGAGGATAGTCGCACCATCATTAGTTATGGTTACATCCCCAAGTGAATCAACTAACATCTTGTCCATTCCTCTTGGACCTAAACTAGTTCTTACTATTTCAGCGACCGTTTTTGCAGCATTAATGTTATTCTTTTGTGCTTCCTTTCCCTTTGTTTCACTAGCTCCTTCCTTTAATATTAATACGGGCATTCCGCCTGCGGAACCTGTTTGAATTGACATACTTTCATCATTCACCTAAAATTATAATTTAATTTGCTGTGATTGGGATATTTTAAACTTACTTAAATAAAACTAAAAAATGAAAAAATAATAAGGTTATGAGAAGAGAGAGTCGTATTTTCCCGAGTTGACATCCTCATAAATATCATTTGCTACCTTATCCTCTACCTTGATTCCCAAACTAAGGCATGTTCCGATGATTTCTTTGGCTGAAGATTTTGTTGTTTGGGCGTATGATACGTCTAACTTCATTTTGGATATCTTAACAACACCCTCCATAGAAATATTTCCTACAAAATTTGAACCCGCGGTCCCTGAACCTTTAGTTATGCCAGCTTCCTTAAAAATAAGGGCAGCAGTAGGAGGTACACCTACTTCGACCGCAAATTGCTTGGTTTCAGTATCGACTTCAACTTTTACAGGAACTTTCATTCCAGGAAATTCTTTTGTTTTTTCATTAATAGTATTAACAACCTGAAGAATATTAATTCCCAAAGGTCCTAGAGCTGGTCCTAATGGAGGTCCTGCACTTGCTTCTCCTCCGCTAACTAATGCATTTACAACTTTTTTTTCGCCCATATCTTATTACGTCATTCTTACTACAAGATCCATTTATAATTCTATAATGATTTCTTGAGATAATTTGCATCTACTGTTACGGGGATTTGGTATGGTGAATCCAATAAAACTACCGTTGCCTCCTGTTTTTCATAGTCAACTCTAGTTATCTTGGCTTTCATCGATTTAAATGGCCCGGCAATTATTTCTACGGTATCATCTATTGCTAATTCTGTTACAACAGGTTTCTTTATTAGATAGCCCTCTAAGTCTTTAAAGGGCAGTTCACCTCTTATTTGACCCCTAATGTGACGAATCCCATGCAGTGCTTCATACGCAATGTTTGAATCGATAGCCTCGACAATTACGTAGCCTTTAAAATTTTCAAGAAATAGGACCGAATATATTCCATCTATTTTTTTGGAGATTAGTCTTGTCTGAAGCATCGATGCAATCATACTTTCTTGTCCTCCAGCTACACGTACAACGAAAAATTTTGAGTCCTCATCATTTTCACTCACAATATCATCGGAATCACTTTCCGAGTCTTTAGCTGCCTGAAGATCCAGTGTAGAATTCGGCGACTCGTCAACAGGACTAGTTTTCTTTTTTTTACTCCCCTTTGTACTTGTTTTATTACCTCCATTGTCATCTTTTAATGATTTATGTTCACTCTCAGTTTTTAAATTGTCTAAACTTTCTTTATTATCTCCAGAATCTTCAATATATGAATCGCCGTTATCGTCGACATCTTCACTTTTTAGATCCGCCAAATCCAAGTCATTATCGTCATATAGGAGGTCTTTAGGCATTAATTGAATCAATTAATGTATCAGTTTTGGAATTTATAAGTTTATAACAATCAAGGGCACAAAACAAGCGTCAAGTCAAAAACAACAATTAAATTTTAAGTAAACTGTGTTTCCATGTCAATGAAATATCTCTTCATAACTTCTTCTAAAGATCGCGCTAGCTGTACAATGAGAGATTACTTACTTGAATTTGAGGGTTACTATCAATCAACAATATCTTATTTATCCAAATATTCCTACAAAAATGTTAAAAAATCAATTGATAAGAAAGAGAGCCCAGCCATAGAGTATAAAATTTTTAAATCAAACAAATATACCAAAATTGATCTACTAGACTTTGATTCTGAATTAATAAATCTTACCAATTTGGACAACTTGGGTATCGACGATTGCTTTTCGATATTCTTATCTAGACACTCTTCCAATAGCAAAATACCTACTCTGACTTCTCATTTTACGGGAAATTTTTCCAGTAATAATTCTCTCGGTGGAAATCCATTCGAGTTGGGTATATCATATCCCACTTTTCAAAAAGAATATATGAAAAAGCTTTTTCAAATGAAACAGCATATTCAGCATTATGATCTGACTATTGAAGCAACCCATCATGGTCCTACTGCATCATCTAATCCCCTCATTTTCATAGAAATTGGGTCTTCAGAGGAGGAATGGCAAAATAAGACTACTGCTTCTGCTGTTTGCAAATGCTTATTGAAGACGATTATTGAGGATGACAATCATCATCCAAAGAAAGAATCAAAAATCGCAATTGGTGTGGGAGGCAACCATTATCCCCAAAAGTTTAATGAATTAATTCTATTTTCGGATGTGGCTTTTGCTTCGATTGCAAGTAAGTATAATTTAAAGTTCGTTGACGAAAGAATGCTAAAACAAATGAAAACTCGCTCTATTGAGGAAGTAACAGATATTTACTTTGACGAAAAATCATTAGGAGCAGAAAAGAATCATTTGATATCGATTTCAGAATCTCTAGATTTGAATCCTAATTTTATATAAAAATCCATGAGTGAATAATCCAAAGGGAAATTTTTGATTATTTTGGTGCAACCAGCTCTTAAACAGCATAATCTTAGCATGATTGTTCATTGACAATTACTTTTATACCTTGAAAGCAAACCTAATTTTTAGGCATCAGTAGTGACATTTCCGAATAATATTAAATTCTCATTGATTGTAACCTCTGTACTAGCAAACGATAACAAAATCTTAATTTTAAAGCGAAGTTTGTCCACCAAAACAATGCAAAATAAGTGGGGTGGAATCAGTGGATATATGGAGCCTGGAGAAGATTTACTATCTCGCTCGCTACTTGAGATTTATGAAGAGACAAAAATAGATAAACATGATTTAATATTGTACAAGATATTAGATCAAATTTCTCTACAAATTAAAGCAGATACAATTTTTTTAATTCAACCGTTTTATTATTTGTCACATACTCAAAAAGTGATACTAAATTGGGAGCATATAGAATATCGCTGGATTAGTTTGTCCGACATAGACAAATATGAATTTGTACCAAGATTTAACGAAATTTTGAAAAATTGTTTTGATAGAATTTAAATGTTCCAAACGTTTGCAACAAGGAAACTAAAAGGATAGGTTTAGTGTGTTTTTGCGATCTTTACTAATTCCCTTAAATGGGACAGCGAGCGAACTTGTGCACCGTTTACCTTTTTATACAAAGCCCAAAACTGTTCGTTAGTAATATCTTTTCGCTCTTTTAATATTTTAAGATGCCTTCGCATAGAACGAACTTTGATGACATATACTTCTTTCTTTCCTACCCTTGCAGTCTTTTTTCCTTTTTTTGAGCCTGGGCCCGTACCATGCTTCTTCCTAGATTCAAGTTTCGACCTTGTTCTCCCCCTAGATGTTCCTCTAACGGTAGCGGTCCAAATTGATCCACTATTTATTAAAGCACGTATATTTTCTCTTGTAATAGAATCAGCAACGTCATCTAATTTGTCAGGTTCAAATCTGATCCTATTGACTCCCACTCCAAGAATTCGAGATGCTAATTCCCTCTTTTTGTGTATATTTACAACCATCTTAATCACTTATTTTTGCTCTTGCTTTGATGCGGTATCTTCTGATTTGGATGTCTTTAATTCAGGTTTTTTTCCATTAAGGACTTTAATTCCAATTGATTCTGCCTTTGATATTATTTCCAATCGTTTCTTCTTACCTACGGTGTGAGCAATACGTGCTGCATCCTTATCCTTATTTAATTTTGATAATTCGTTAACGTTATGAATAAGATTATCAACATACCCAGAAGGATGCAAACCTCTTGAAACTTTAGGTCCTCTATAACCAATTTTTACTAATGCTGGCACGCCGGACACTTGGAGTCTCATCTTATTGTCTATTCCCTTAGGTTTTCTCCAATTTTCTGCAAGTCTTTTATATCTCCAACTTTCTTGTCTTTTGAACTTTGGTCTATGTTCTGAGACTTTCTTACGTTGGTCAAGGAGATCACCATTAATTACCATAATACTTTTTTATTTTTCTTAGAATAAATAAATATGTTTCCGAGCGGTAAACAGAAAACACCTGTACTCGGCGCATAAAAACTATAATCTCGATATCCACCTAAACCAATAAGAGTAAATTAAATGGAAAAGGATAAAAGCTTTAATTTACAAAATTAATCTAATGAGTAAATACGAACTACCCCGACTTCCTTACAATTTTGACGCATTAGAACCACATATCGATGCAAAAACCATGGAAATTCATTATACAAAACATCATCAAACGTATACTAATAATCTTAACGCCGCTATTGAAAAGTGCTCTGAAGATATTCAAAATAAGGATATTACTGATTTATTAAGTAATCTTGACGCTGTACCAACTGAGGTAAGAGGCGCAATCAATTTCAATGGCGGTGGTTTTGATAATCACAGAATTTTTTGGAATAATATGACTCCAAATGGTGGAGGAGAGCCTCAAGGACCTATTGCAGAAGCTATTAATACTACTTTCGGAAGCTTTGCAAATTTCAAGGAAAAATTTACTACTGCTACTGTAGGAATTCAAGGAAGCGGATGGGGATGGCTAATATTCGATCCGAAAAGCACCAAAGTTGATTACAAATCTATGCCCAACCAAACAAGCCCAAGAACTGAGGATTTGATACCACTATTAGGATGTGATGTGTGGGAACATGCTTATTATCTGAAATACCAAAACAAAAGACCAGATTATGTCAATGCTTGGTGGAATCTTATAAATTGGCAAGATGTCAATGATAGGTACGGAAAATCAATAGAAAAGTAATATCAATTTTTTATTCGGAAATATCTATCCTTGCAAAGCCTTCGCGCAAAGTAGTATTTACATTCATGGTATAGTTGTAAATAATTTCTGAATAATTTCTTAGAGTGGGGATATAATCATCTAAGGTTTTGGTTAAAGAAAACCCGGGGCAATCACCAGTAAATTGATAGGATGCGTGGACGGATACCTTATTATTTTCATTCTGGCTCCACGAAAAAAACGGATATAGGGAACAGACTCCAGGTTTAGACGAATTAATACTACAAGACCCTTCATTACTTAAAAAACGGCAAGCAATCTGTTTTCCATTATCGTCCTCACTTTCGGTCTGGCTTCGTTTAAGATTTACCATTGTTAGTGTAGTGATGATCTGCGAATCCTCCTGGTGTGTAGAGGCAGTATTCTCCCACGTGGTTACATATGTTTCCTTCTTTAAAAAATCTGTGCGATTTGGATAACCTAAACCTTTTGAAATCACAGACATATCTTTAGATGTTAAAGGAAGTCTGCCTTGTTTTTCGCAGCAATTATGACAATCAGGCCAAAAGCAACTCCAAACCACAAAGTCAGAGGTCTCAGAAAGGTAAGGGATATGAAAGGTAACTTGATTCAATTTCAAAGGGTAATCCCTAGCATCTGATCGATGACCAAGGTGTACATCACGAATGATGGGATCGATAGTCCATTTCTTTGAAAGATTTTCTAATGCAATTAAGACTTCCTCCGATTTCTGAGATTCCCTAACTATAGGGGCCATGTATTAGAATTATAAACCCCGCCGTTTAAATGTGACTATGGCCTCAATTCTAATTGTACTTACCGAAATCAAAGGAAAATGACATTAGAAAATTACAAACAAAAAGAGAAAAGAAAGGGAAAACATGCATCTTCGACTGAAAATCGACGGTTAGTATGGGAACATGTTATTTGGCCGCTTATTCTAGAGGTTAATAGAAACTACTTCACCTTGCAAGAATATCATAGGAAAAGAGATATGGTTTGCAATGAAAAAGAGATACTTCCTTCAAAAATAGCTGGCGGCTTCGTATCACTCTTGGTAAAGGGAATAGTTGTCCGTGAAAAAAGCATCTATTCTATTCATTATAAATTAATTCCTTATATGAGAAAAAAAGCTCATTTAGACTATGGGACAGTAATAAGGGAGATCAACACCAAAAAATAATCTTGTTATCTAAATTTTGTTGGGCAACACACGTGTTACAGATAAAATAAAATATTGGAATATTGTATTTACAAATGTAGCTCGTGAAGCCCGGTCGAACCAAATTTTATGGTGCCGAATCTAGCGGTCAAACTCCAAAAAAGGGCCAAGGATTTCAGGCTCTGGATCTTATAGAAAAGAAACCTGGAGACAGCAGTTCGAATCTGCTCCGGGCTACTTGATTCATAAAGTTTACTAGTTGTGTTTGTTATGGCTACTACAATATCCTAATTCAAGTGGGGACCGGCTCTGATTATTTCCTCGGAAACTGGCTCAAATTTTTTAAAATTATTGATAAACAATCTTGCTAGTCTTTTTGCAGAAAAGTCGTATTGATCCTTGTCATGCCAGGTATTTCGAGGATTTAGAATACTGGACGGAACGTCAGTACAAGATATAGGATATTGGAGATTAAAAATATCGTGTGTTTCATACGAACTGTTTTCCAAAACTCCCTTAATTGCTGCAGATACCATGAGTCTGGTAAATTTGAGATCTATCCTCTTACCAATCCCATATGGTCCTCCAGACCAGCCCGTATTTATAAGGTAAACCTTGGAGTCATGTTCGGTTATCTTTTCGCCCAATAATTTTGCATATTCTGCGGCCTTTAGAGGCATAAAGGGAGCTCCGAAACATTGAGAAAAGGTCTCCTTTGGTTCAGTAATACCTCTTTCTGTCCCAGCCAACTTGCTTGTATAACCAGACATAAAGTGATACATTGCGCCCTCCTTCGATAACTTGGATATTGGAGGCAATACACCAAAGGCATCAGCAGTAAGAAAAATAACTACAGAAGGATGTCCACAGACACTTGGAATAACTGCTCCAGGTATAAAATCTAAAGGATAAACTACTCGAGTATTTTCAGTAAGGCTACCATCAGAAAAATCGGGTTCCCTTGAGAGCGGATCGATGAAGACATTTTCCATAACTGACCCGAACTTGATTGCGTTCCATATCTGCGGTTCTTTTTCTTTATTTAGATTAATACATTTAGCATAACAACCACCTTCAAAATTAAAAACTCCGGTGGAGGACCATCCATGTTCATCGTCACCTACAAGTCGACGGTTTTCATCTGCAGACAATGTAGTTTTTCCTGTGCCGGATAAACCAAAGAATAACGCAGATCGACCATCCTTTCCCAAATTTGTAGAACAGTGCATTGGAAATACGCCTTTTTTAGGGAGTAAGAAATTCATAACCGAAAACATGGATTTCTTGATTTCACCAGCATAAGAGGTTGAGCCCATCAAAATGAGATTCTTCTTAAAATTTATAATTATGAATGTATCGGAATTGGTTCCTTCGATATTAGGAATTGAGGCAAAGTCGTTAAGCGATAAAAGTGTAAAATTAGGTTTAAATTCAATTAATTCAGTTGGGGTTGCATTGATGAATATCTGATTAGCAAATAGGCAATGCCATGCCTGATCTGTTATTACTCTTATTGGCAAGCGCAAGGATTTATCTGCTCCTACATATCCGTCAAAAGTGTACAAAGTTTCTTCCAACCTATTTTTAGAGATATGCTTTTTCATACGTTCTAGGATAGAATCAAAATGTTCTTCAGAAATAGGATGATTAATCTTACCCCAATCTACAGTATTAGCAGTAATCTCGTCTTTGACAATGAATTTATCATCAGGCGATCTACCTGTGAATTTTCCCGTCCTTACAGACAAAGATCCTGTGGTAGACAATTGCCCCTCGTTTCTTAACAAAGCTGCTTCAACTAATCGGGGGACAGGTAAATTTCTTCGTCCCTCATTAATTGTAAAGTCCATCTCCTAAAATTGCATGATAATATCAATAGTTATAATCTTTGGGGTAGATTGTTATTAAAGATACAGATAATTAATTAAAAAAAATAATTATAGGTAGATTATTTTGATAATTTATTTTATTACATTTTTAGAAATGATAAAAAAATAGTATTGGTATACAGTAGACAATTGCAAAAAATGGCTTGTATAGATCATTTGAATAAAAATTCACTTAGATCTATATTGAAAAAATATTTCATGATTTCTACATAACTCTTTACTGGCGGTGGGATGTTTTCTTCGCATGCTATTCCAAGATCCCTTGCATTAAACCAAATTATCAAACTGTGAAGAATAAGCAAGAATCGATAGTATACACTGTCAACTGTTCCGAATGATTTAATATATTTGTCTGCCAAATTCCAGGAAGCTGTGAAGTCTATACAATCACTCTTGTATATCGATTTGAGTTGATCTTCAATTTTGTTACCAATTTTAAATGGCTTCTCGCAAAGTAATATAGGAAAATCAATCTTATCAGGTAGATAAAGGGCGGGTGGTGACCAAATGGAAAGAATCCTCGAGCCATGGCTTAGCTCAGATTCAAATTTATTAACTAAAATAGTGTTTATTCTTTCATCGGTAAACCAAGAAAATATAACAGTTGCGTCAGCGAGTGGATATTTAGTTGCATCACCCACAACCAAAAAGATGTCATTTATAGAACTAGTCTTACTAGAAATCTCATCTAATATGATTGGATCAGTGTCAATGCCTACTGCTTTTTTCACCCCAAACTCATTTTTTGCTAAGATAAGTGATGAAGGATTATTGCCTATACCTAAATGATAGAACACATCATTCTCATTAAGATTAGTTAGCATAAACATCCGTCGAATGAAATCGTCAGGAATCGTAACTCTGTCTCCAGTTATTATATTACTAGGCAGGGTTGAAAAAAATTCATCAATTCTCAAGAGTATATACCTTCACTTATTTCAAATAAATCTAAATTTATGGGTTTCAATGATGTAGAATAAACCAGGTATTCAAATTTCAACAAAAATATTGTCATTTTCAACTATGACCTTGTATAATTCTTGCTTTTTTAGTTTTTGAGTAAACCACAGGAGTTCTCCTGTCTCAACATTCCATTTCGCACCATGCCATGGACAGGTAATTTGATTGTCAATTAGGGTTCCTGTGTGCAATTCTGCACCAGCATGGGAACAAATGTTGTTAATTGCGAAATAACGACCTTCTTTATTAACAATTAGAATTTCTTTACCTCCAAGAGTTATATTCCTTAATTCACCATCCGTAATGTTTGTAACCTTATCTATTAGAAACCTAGTCATCTAGTATTTTCCAAAAATAGAATAATATAAACATATTAAATTACTCTAAAGGAAAGCCGAATCTATCGAGCAATGAGTTGATTTAATAATATAGCCTTCTGAACATGTAAACGATTTTCGGCTTCTGTCCAAACTACAGAGTGTGGTCCATCTATAACATCTGATGTTACCTCTTTACCTCTTTTCGCAGGTAAGCAGTGCATGAAAATATAGTCTTTCTTTGCAAACTTGACTAAATCGCTGTTGACCTGATATCTTGGAAAGAACAACTTTTCTCTACTATGGATCTCATTTTCTTTGCCTATCGATATATGGGTATCCGTGACTACGACATCAGCATCGTCGATTGCCTCCTTTGGATCAGAAGTTATCAAAATGTTAGAGTCATTTCTTTTTGACTCTATTCTTGCAATTTCTGTTATCCAATTCAGAGGCTCAAACCCCACCGGGGTAGCCACAGAAATATTGATGCCTAACTTTGAACACCCAAGTAATAAATCATTACAAATATTATTACCATCTCCGATGAAAGTGAGCTTGATGCCCTTTAACTTTTGCTTATATTCAAGAATCGTCTGCAGATCCGCTAATATTTGACAAGGATGAAACAAATCAGACAATCCGTTTATCACAGGAATACTTGCAAATTTTGATAATTTTTCAATATCTTCATGAGCATATACTCGGGCCATTAAGACATTAACGTATAATGAAAGAGTTTTCGCAGTATCCTCAATAGATTCACCTCTGGATAGTTGAAGATCGTCATAAGAAAGATTGATAGCATGTCCTCCCAGGTGAAGCATGGCGGTTTCGAAACTTATCCGTGTTCTTGTTGAAGGTTTTTGGAATATCATCCCTAAGGTTTTTCCGTTGAGAAGCTTGGAATTTGACCCTATTTCTCTATATTGATTTTTTAGAAATAATGATGTGTCCACTAGTCCTAGTATTTCGTTTTCATCTAAATCACGAAGACTTAAAAGATCACCTTTCAATGTTAAAAAGGAAAAAAAACTTTAATTTAATGGTTTCAAAATTACTTTTTCTTTTTGAACCAGCCAAAACGGCTCTTTTTCTCGTTCTTATTTTTTTCAGTCTCATGGGGCAAGTCGATTTCGTTTTCTATGTTTTCCGATATGGAGAGAGTATTTCTTGTTTCTGGATTTGATTCATCAGAGGTTGCCTTTGCGTTACTAGTTAGCGTTCCTGTACTAGCATCAGTGTCAGATGGATCAAGTTTAACTTCATTAATAATTTTATCTGCATTATCAAGACTAGTACTAGAAACTGAAGTAGATTGTTCTAAAGGCGTTTTTTCTTCGAAAACATTATCACCTATCGACAAATCATCCTGTGATTGGTCATAGGAGATTTCTTTAGGATAGTATACACTGTCTGAAGAATTTACGTTTGGTTCTGTATTCACGAATTCTTGAACATTTTTTTGTGAGGAAACGAGGGACTCGTTAGCGAAAATAGTTTCGACAAATTTATTTTTGTTGAACGTTATAATATCATCATAGCCTTGACCCACTCCTAAATAAATGACAGGCTTTGAAGTTATGTAAGATATAGAAATGACTGAGCCCCCTTTGGCATCTGCATCTGCCTTTGTTAGGATGGCTCCATCGAATTCGGTGTAACTAAAGAATTCTTTCGCTTGGTTAATAGTGTCATTTCCCGATAAGGAATCTCCTACAAATAACTTTAAATCAGGTTTAATTACTTTAACAATTTTACCTATCTCATCCATCAAATTTTTTGCAGTTTGCATTCTTCCCGCCGTATCAATAAGCACAACATCGATGTAATGTTTCCTTGCATATTCTAGTGCATCTCTTGCTACAGCAGAAGGATCAGCACCATACCTCTGAGAAATCACTTTAATAGATAATTTTTCTGCATGAGAAGATATTTGCTCTATGGCTCCAGCCCTATGAGTATCCGCAGCTGCAATTACCACTGAAAAGCCAGCCTTTTTGATAAGATTGGCCACTTTAGCAACAGTGGTTGTTTTTCCTGTTCCATTTATTCCCAAAAAAACGATCTTAAAAGGGCCTGCTTTATTCTGCTTTTTTGATTTTATTTCTTGAATTAAGTTAATTGAACCTGCTTGAGACAGAATGCTCGAAAAACTATTTTTTAATGTGTCAGACAGAATCTGCTCGGCCGATTCATCCTTTTGTAATTTAATTCCAACTAATTTTTGTTTCAGTTGTTTTGATAAATCGTCTACGACTTCCTGAGATACATCACTCTCCAAAAGTGAAACATTAAGATCAAAGAGACTTTCATCCAAATCTTTTTCTGATAATTCCTTTTGGCCGATGCTCTTTGCTGCGTTTGAAAAGGCTTTTTTTAATTTATCAAACATTTCGATATACCTGCTTTAATATCTCAAAGTTGGGGAAAACACATCATACAAGCCATTTAATGAGTATGTGTTGCAGAACTATGAGAGTGAGAGGTATCATCACCTTTTTGCATTTGACTCATGTAAGAATTGACTGTGTTCTGTATTTCCATCATGCGGTGAGATATTTGTTGCTTTTGGTTGGATAACTGTTTTGTCGCCAATTCAAATTCCTTTATCCGTTGCTCAACAAAATTTATTGCGTCGTCTTTCTTTTTTTCAACGACAACACCTGCGCCGATGTTTACAAGAACTCTTTCAACAGGAAAAATCGAACTTTTAACATATACTCCAATGCCTAGAGGTACTAAAGTAATAGTTTCAGATTCCTGAGATAAATCAATTAATCCATTATAAGAATTATGAGATTCCTCATATAGTCGATGCAAGACAGATTCCTTTGCTACGATGTCGTTGTAGTAAGCCTCCAGTAATTTAGATTCTTGTATCAAATCATTTACGGTTTGCTCTACATTTTGAGCGCGCCTTTCACCGCTATTTACAGTCATATCTAAATAGTGAATTACGACTTTATTATAACTTTGGCTTCAAAAATATATTCACGAGATCATAAATATCCGATTGGTTTTGTTTCATCAAAACTGGAATGGCGTGAGTATGCATGAATTGAGTAAATATATAGACGATTGAATGCCTATTCATATAATTTGTCTAAAATAGTTATTTCTAAAAAATTTGATTTATGAGTTTCAAGACATATCCAAAAAACGATTGATCTTTGTTTTAGAAGCAACTTAATAATCACATTTTGTGTGTACAATTATGAAATTTTCAGATTTTTGAAAAATCATATCTTAACCATTAAAAATATATTAAATATTATGAATCTTACTAACCAAGAGTGTATAAAGTTTTTATTAATGGTTATGGAATAATCGGTAGTCGTTTAGCATCGGCAATTTCAAAAGACAATGAGACTGAGCTAGTTGGGATTGCAAAATATTCTCCGGATGAAAAAACTCTGGATGCAGTCAATAAAGGATACAGAGTTTTTGTTCCCAATAAACTAATCAAAGGATTTAAAAAAAATAATTTTGATATTGCTGGAAGCATAGAGGAGGCTGTTGCTCAATCAGATCTAGTTATAGATGCATCATCAGAAGGAAATGGATACAAGAATAAAATCAAATACTATGAGCCATTAGAAAAGAAGGCGATTTTTCAGGGAGGTGAAGACAGGTATGGAAAAAAATCGGTTGCAGAAATGATTCATAATTCAAGGATAAATTATGATAAGACAATAGAAAAAGACTTTGTGATTCAGGGAAGTTGCAATGTCACTGGAATGGGCAAAATAATCCAGCCTCTAATTGAAAATTACAAAGATTCTATTAAAAGGTTTGATGTAAATTTGGTCCGAAGATGGGCAGATCTAGAAGATAAAAAAGACGTCAAAGACTCAATAGAATGGGATAAAGATCCGCATCATCAAGATGATTTTAGAGATATTGTTCCGAACATTAATTTGTATGTAGATGCGCTTAAAGTGCCATCTCGTATGATGCATCTTCATCAAATGACGATCAGATTTAGCAAAAATCCTCCATCTAAGGATTCATTGTTGAAAATATTTCAAGATGAATTTGGTGTAGCTATATTAAATAACTCAAAAGGGACTGGAGATATCAGAAAAAAGGCAATAGAGCTGAAATTTGACCATGGAGATACTAACATGGTCCATATTCATAGTGAATTGATTAGGGTTCAGGAAGATATTTTAAAAATTTCTTATTCAGATGATCAAACAGGCATGGTAATTCCAGAAAATTATATGCTAATTCAGTCGATGCTAGAGAAGAAGCCAAGGAAAGAAGCAATGAAACTTTGCGATAAACTATTTGGATTGAAAAGAAAGAAAAAGTTATTAGAAAAAGAATTTGATTAGAAAAATTCTGTATTCCCTTAATTCATAATTTTAACCAGTATTTTTATTTATTCTTCTGAGCCTCTTTTACACCAAAGATTCTATCAAAGTACTCTGAGGATTCAGCTAGTAATGGAGTGTTGGTAGTGTTTTCTCCTTCGGGTACTTTGGCTAATTTTCGTGCCAACTTTTTCTTGAATTCCAACTGCATTTGTCTCGCTATTTGAATTCGCTGTGCTTGAGGGGACCCTGCACCATGCATTGACTCGGTCAAATAGCCTACTGCATTTCTTCCCAAGGTCATATTCTCAATCAAACGTAGGATCCGAACTCTATCTTCGGTCGAAACACCCTTCCTTCCCTTTAGATACTTGTCTAACAACGGACCAGTTACTGCTCCTCGGAAATCCTTTTCTGAAGGCATTGTAACCATAAGGCCACCTGCAATATCTTGGGCAAGACGACCTATTTCGTAAGGGAAACGAGTAACATTATGCTTACAAACGTTTGCTAGCATATCATCGTTTATGAAATTGCCAGATTCTGTTTTGTATGCCTGATGAGAGGAAGCAATACCTGCAGCAAAAATAGTCTCATTAAGGTGCGTCATCTCAATTAATTTATCTTTAATGTGAGAGGCATTTGAAATTCCATTATATTCAGCTATTGCTGCAGAGGCACCAATCAATACATCCCCTAAGCCAGTTTTACAAACATAGCTTCTTCTATGGTAACATGTAAATCTTTCAACAAGCATGGAAGCAAATTCTACCTCTCCTTCCATAAAGATCAAATCGTTTGGAATGAAAACGTTGTCAAATATTACCAAGGCCTCCTGGCCAGAAAATTGAGAGTTTCCGGCGTCTAATTCACCCTCCTCCATACTCCTTGTATCGCAGGACTGTCTTCCATAAATGTAAGTAATACCTTCTGCATCCACAGGAATTGCTCCAACAATTGCATAATCCTTGTCTTCAGGCCGTAGTCTCATAGTAGGCATAACAATTAGCCAGTGGGAATTAATGCATCCAGTTTGATGTGCTTTTGCTCCTTTTATATATACGCCGTTATCATCTCTTTTTACGACATGAACAAACATGTCCGGGTCCTCCTGTTGTGAAGGGGACAAACTTCGATCACCCTTTACATCAGTCATTGTACCACCTATTACATAATTCTCATATTGAATCTTTTTAATGAATTCAACTAATCGAGCGTGATATGGAGTTTGATATTTCTTATCAATCTCAAAAGTGGTTGAATATAACGAATTTAAAGCGTCCATCCCTACACATCTTTGAAAGCAAGTACCGGTTTGTTGTCCAAGCTTACGTTGCATTTTGTTTTGATTCACCAAGTCTTCAGACTTTTCAGCAATATGCAAAAAACGATTGACTTGCATGCCTGTTAATGAGGATTTTGCGGAACCTATTTCGGGATCTTCTACGGCTATATCATAGGTAGCTGCAACTGCATTTATCGATGGTCTTATCATTGGATGATCAACTGGCTCTTTAACTAACTCACCAAAGAGGTAAACTTGTAAATTTCTATTTCTAAGACTTTCAATGTACTCAGACCCATTCTTAATAGGCATATATTAAATTGAACGAGATTATATTTGAATATTTGTATATATCTTGATTTCCAAATTATTATTGATGGAAACAATATAATTTTATTTCGAATAACACGATCAAACCCTAGTTGAATCAATTAGAGCTCGTCAAATCACTTTTGATAAAAGAACTGGTGATGGAAGAAGCTGAAGTTGAAGTATTTCTGGCATTGCTAAAGATAGAAAAAAGTACTTCAAAAGAAATAGTAAATTTTACGAATAAATCAAAAGAAGAGATCATAGAAGTTGCAAGAGGCTTAGAATCGAAAGGAATGATAATTGAAGTAAATAAGAATGAATTTAGGGCTCTACATCCAAGATTTGCAGTAGTTAATCGATATCGACAGATATGTGTTGATAATAATATCGAATTTAAAAAAAATTTAAAAATAGATCAGTTAGCAGTCATAACTGAGAAGTATCAGGACTCTTTCTAAGGTTTCAGAATGTAATGCCTAAATATGGGAATAATATTTATTTTATATTTGAGATGCAATCTTCAACTTCTTCTAACAACAAAGATAAGGTTACCTACTTTGGAGTAATTAACATTAATGAGAATGGCAGAAATATAGGAGCCGTTGATATTTGGAGGAGTCTAATTACAAAGAAACTTTTTTGCGAGGAAAAAAGATTAGGGATTCTAGATATTACAGATAAGATTGGTATGCCTCAAATCAAGGATGAAGAGGTGTGGGCAGTAGCCGTAAATAGATTTAGAAAGGGAAAAGAAAGATGGAAATTGATAAGTGTAATTAAGGAAGGCAAAAATGAGTTTGTCGATACGGATGAAGAATCTAAAGTTACAGTTGGTACTTCAAATTATAAAGTAATTGACAGTGAATGGTGGAGTTTTTCAGTTTCTGAGAATGTGAATAAGAGTATAGAGATCACTAGAGAAATGAATTAGTATGATAAATGAATATCCTGAAGAATACTACAATTTGAACTTGGATATTAATATAAAGAATGTAGTCGAGGGGTCCGTTGCAAGCAAATTATCCGGGTTTTTTTTTGTCAGAGAAAACAGAGTAGTATTTAGTGCTCTGGCTTTTGGACGCATTGGTGGACATAATGTAAATGTGAAAATTTCAAAATCCAGTTACAATGAAATAAAGAAATTAGGATATGATCCAGAAATAATCTTACAAATAGTTCAAAGGAAAATTATCGAAGGTGAAATTACAATTTTAGACATGAAGAAAAAAAAAATTAGTTAAAGTAATGCATCTTCAAGTGCGGTTCCACATTTACAATTCGACCTTTCTTCGATCACTGATGGAATTAACTTTGAAAGAAAATTTTTTGTATTTTCTACATTCCTCCGCAAGGTTTCAATTATTTCCTTAGATGAAACCGGTTTATCGGCCCAAACGTCATAATCAGTAATGGTAGATACAGATAGGTAACAAATTTCCGATTCTCTTGCAAGAACACATTCAGGGACCAGAGTCATTCCGATAATGTCTGCATGCAAGATATTCCGAAATACTTTAGACTCTGCTCGGGTAGAAAATCGAGGACCTTCGATGCATACATAAGTGCCTTTATCATGGTAACGAATATTAAGGTCGCTGAGACACTGTTTCGCAATACTCCTCAGATCGGTACATAGTGGATCGGCCGTTGAAACATGACAAACCTGTGGTCCATCATAAAAGGTATACTCACGCTTCTTCGTAAAATCGACAAACTGGTCGGGAAGCAATATGTCTCCTGGTTTGAATTTATAATCTAAACTGCCAACTGCAGATGGTGCAATTATCCTCTTTACGCCTAATTCTCTCAAAGCCCAAATGTTCGCACGGTAATTAATCATGTGAGGTGGTATTCTGTGTCCTTTACCATGTCTCGGAAGAAATGCTACTTTTTTTTCTCCAAGACTACCTACTATGATGACATCCGAAGTTTCACCAAAAGGAGTCTGCGGCTTCACTGTTCGTTCTTCTCTGAACAGATTTGTATCATAAATTCCAGTACCACCAATAACAGCAATCGGAACTGAATTTTCTTGAGAAACCATTAGTAAGTCACCATAGAACAAACGGAATAGCCTTTAGATTGTAACAAGGTACCTCCTCCAAGAGATGACAACTCAACTATCATTGCAAATCCAGATACTAAACCGCCTAATTCTTCGATAAGTTTTGCGGCGGCTTCGGCAGTACCACCAGTAGCAAGAAGGTCATCAGCAATCAAGATATTATCACCTTTTTTGAAAGAATCTGATTGCATCTCCATGATCGCCGTACCGTACTCTATGCTATAATCTTGTTTTATAGTATTTCCAGGTAGTTTGCCCGCTTTACGTATCATTATTACACCTCTATTGAATCTTAATCCAAGCAATGTAGCCAGAATAAATCCTCTGGCCTCAATTCCTGCTATATAATCAATCTTCAAATTTCCAAATTTTTCATAAAAGAAATCACCAAGCATATTGAATGATTTAACATCTCTAAATACAGGAGTGATATCCCTAAACAAAATCCCTTGTTTCGGAAAATCAGCATAATCCCTGATCAAGCTTTGGATATAATTCGTACTGGCTTGCACAAAATTTTTTAGTATACATCCCACAAAAAAACATTTCCTGATATTAGGGTAAGAAACAATTATTATGAATTCCCGCCTTTATAGAAATAAGAAATAAATATTGAAACTTGCTGATGCAAAAAGAGATCAATATCGTAAATTAGCTAAAGAGAATAGCTACAGAAGTCGGGCCGTGTATAAGCTTTCACAATTAAACAAATCCTTTCATATACTAAAAAATGGAATGAAAATAGTAGATATAGGAGCAGCACCTGGTGGCTGGTTACAGTTTGCTGCAAAGATTGCGGGAGATGCTGGATTAGTTATTGGTGTAGATGTAAAAGATATAGAACCGATTCCAAATGTTATTACTCTTAAGAGGGATGTGGATGACAGAGAAACTTTGGATATAATCCTAACATATTTGGAAGGAAAGGCAGACATCGTTCTATCAGATCTTGCTCCAAATGTATCGGGTTTGTGGGAAATAGATCATCTAAGACAAATTGATTTAACTAGAAAAGCTGTAGAGATAACCAAAAGTATACTCAGACAAGATGGAAATGCCTTATACAAAATATTTCAGGGCGAGGTAACAGCAGAATTTGTGGCTGATATTAGAAAAATTTTTTCAGAAGTGATCCTAACAAAGCCTGATGCGAGCAGAAAACAGAGTAGTGAATTATATCTATTGTGTAAGAAATACAAACCCTCCAAAGTGTCACACATTGCTTACTAAGTTTAAATACAATTTTGATTAATTAATAACCTACAGTGCCTTTTCAGCCAATTCTAATTTATTAGGATCTCCAATACTTTTGATCAATTTATTTAAGAGCTTCTGAGGACGCCCTTCCACAAGCGATTCACGAGCAACTGCCAATCCTTCCTTTAACGATTCTACCCGATTTCCTGCTAAAAGAATAGCAGCACTATTCAGCAAAACGATATTTTCCCGCGGTTTATTGTTGTACATTCCATAGATGACACGCAAACTTTCATTGATCGCATCCATTTTATTTTTTATTTTCATCTCATTTATAGAAACTTTCGGTAAGCCAAGTGAACGAGGATCGAGTATTTCAGATTTGATATTATATTTTCCATCCTCGGAAATGACATGAATAATTGTATTTTTTGCGGTAGTTGAAAGTTCATCCATCCCATCTTCTGAACGCACTATCAGGGCCCGCTTAAGTCCGAGTAGTGGAATTATTTTTGGAACCATGTTTAACATTAGAGAATCAGAGACACCAATTACTTGTGCGTATAAATTACTACAAGGATTACATAAAGGTCCAACTTTATTAAAAACAGTTTGAATTCCAAATTCTTTCCTAATTCGGGAAACATGTTTTAGCCCTGGGTGATAATTAGGGGCAAACAAAAATCCGAATCCAATGGATTCAATAGAATTTATAACTTGTTTCATTTTTATAGTATCTAGTGGGTAACCTATATATTCGAAGAAATCTGCGCTGCCACTTACCCCAGATGATGATCTGTTACCATGTTTAGCAATTGCAATCTTTGTGCAAGAACTTGCAATAATCGCAGCACATGTACTTATGTTAAATGTATTAAGCATGTCTCCACCAGTTCCACAGTTGTCCACTAGGGGGATTACAGAATGAGGAGTTATTCGATTTGATGCTGATCTTAATGCATCAATCACACCTACGAGTTCTATATGGTTCTCACGGTTTACTACCAAGCCCATCAAGAAGGCTGAAATAAATATATCGGAGCATTTACCCTCTATAATGTTCCTAATTACGTTAGCGATTTCATCGCGATTGAGATGTTCTTTCCTTGACAATTTCGTCAGGACCAGTTTATAGAGCAATTGGCTCTCTTCTGAGGAATCATAATTTTTAGTTAAAGTATGTTCATTAAAAATGCGGCTCATTTCTTCACCATTTGAATAAAGTTTGATAAAATTTTTTTTCCCTCTCTCGTTAGTACCGATTCAGGATGAAATTGAATTCCCTCAATCAAATATTTTTCATGACATGCACTCATAATTTCATCGTCGTCAACCGATGTAGAGGTAATTCTCAAGCATTTAGGAAATGTAGCTTTGTCAGCAATTAATGAATGATATCGTGTAGCTACGAATGGATTTTCAACACCTTCAAATAATTTTGAATATCCAGTATATCTAATATCGCTGGTCTTCCCGTGTCGGATGTCTCTTGCTCTTGTAACCTTTCCACCAAAGGCATGCACCATTCCCTGATGGCCCAAACATATACCTAAAATAGGGGTTGATGGTCCAAGCTTAGTTATAACTTCTTTACAAATTCCAAAATCTTTCTTATACTTTGGATGACCCGGGCCCGGCGAAATAATAATAGCATCAGGATTCATTTTAAGAATAGAATTGATATCGATTTGGTTATTACGCACTACAACTGGTAATACATTTAATAATCCTACGAGTTGGGAAATATTATAAACAAATGAATCAAAATTATCTATGATAAGGATTTTCATTTATTTTGCTAGTCACTCTCTAATACATTCAAGATGATAATAATACTTTCTAAAACCCTAAATCGAAATCATCTTCTTATAAAGATTGAATCTATTCATTATATCATACTTGGTAATTTCAAACAATCTTTCGGTACCAAATGATTCTATTGCAAATGTGCCCATTATACTGCCCATCAAAATGGAGTCTTTTATCAAAGACATATTTTTAAGTAATTCACCATTTTTCTTCGAAATCAAATATCCCATGAAGCCGCCTGCAAACGAATCGCCTGCACCAGTGGGATCTATTACTGAGTCTAAGGGATAACCAGGTATTGGTATGACGTTATCATCACAAAAGAATAGAACACCATGTTCTCCTTTTTTTATGATTGCAAACTTTGGACCATATGACAAAAGCTGTTTACCGCATTTAATCAAATTAGAGGTATTACAAAGCAATCTAGCTTCCTGATCATTTATTACAACACCATGTGTTTTTTCCATCATCTTAATTACGGCATTCTTTTTGTTCTCTATCCAGTATTCAATTGTGTCGCATACTATTAGTTCTGGATTTGTAAACTTGTCAATAATTTTAATATTTTGGTCTGGATCATTATTTGCTAAATAAAGATATTTAGAATCAACATATCCTTTTGGAACAACAGGGTCAAAATCTTCTATTACATTCAATTCAGTTAGATTTGCAGTTCTGTGAGACAAGTCATAATCAAATGAGGAATCATAAAAAAAGGTTTTTTTATTTTTATCAAGTACAAGGCCATCTAAATTTAATCTACTTTTTAACGACTCATAATAAGTAGATGGAAAATCGTTACCTATCACCCCAATTAACGAAACGGGTGTAAAAAAGGATGCTGACATAGAAGCGAAAGTTGCAGCACCTCCCATAATTCGTTCTCGTGTCTCAAATGGTGTACGTGTAGTATCTAAAGCGACCGAACCAAATACTGTTAACATTAACAAGATGTATTAGAATATTTAATATAAAATATTGGTTATAGAAATAGTATTAGGATGAAGGAGGCTCTAAAAATTGTTGTAGGAATTAGTGGAAGTTCTGGTGTAATTTACGGCATTAGATTTTTGCAAGCTTTATCAAAGTTGAAGATAGAAACCCATTTAGTTTTAAGCAAATGGGCAAAAAAAAATATTGAGATCGAAACAGATGAACATATCGAAGAAATTTTAAAAACCGCTAACTACAGCTACGATGAAACCAATATGGCCGCTGCAATTTCAAGTGGTTCATTTAGGACTAATGGAATGGCCATCATCCCTTGTAGTATGAAAACAATGTCAAGCATAGCAAATGGTTACGATGATAATCTTATCTCGAGGGCCGCCTCTGTAACCATTAAAGAAAACAGGAGACTTGTCATTGTTCCTAGAGAAACACCATTATCCAAAATCCATATTTCTAATATGCTGAAACTATCAGAAATTGGAGTTGTAATTTTGCCAGCAATGCCAGGTTTCTATCACAGACCAAACACGATCGAAGATCTTATTGCGCATATAGTAGGCAAAACCCTTGATCAGTTCGAAATAAAGAATAGCTCTTTTACCAGGTGGGGTACAGATCGCCTAATTAAATAGAAAAAATTTGATCCATTCCCGCTGATGTTATTTTCGATTTGGATGCATAGTAGATGCTAATTAGGATGAGCAAGTTTCAAAGTTTGATCCTATAACAAAGGATTTCCTAGTTACTCTTTTCCCAGAGCTCTAACCGTTCTAATTTCTTCTTTCGTTTATGCTCTTCTAACATATGATAAACAGACTTGTGAGAACTACCCTTACATAACATAAGGACCGCGTTTAGAGCTAAAGTGTTCTCATCAAACGTGCCAATAAAACCTGCAAAATGGCCATAAATTGAAATGTCAGACCCTGAAAAATCCTCAAGATTTTTACGGAACTTTCCATTTTGACCTATAAGTCTTGATTTTATCCTGTCTAATGAATTTGATGATTTTCCCGAGTATTCTCGAAGATCAATTAGCTGAAGTATGCATTCGTCTGACAAAAGTCGAAACGCTCGCTGCGGAGAAAACCCCTTTGAAATAGCAAGTATGATTTCTGAAGCCTTAAAGATACCACTTTGGAGTAAAGAATTTTTATCTTTTAATCTAATTGATACATCACCCGTTTCGCCATCAACTTCCAAGTACACATTACACTTTGATTCAATCTCAGTTTTAACTTGGCCGTTTTTTCCAACTATAGATCCTATACGGTCCTTTGGTACCCTAACTGTTTTAAATACACCATCAAACGTCACTATACAATTAAAGGAGACAATCTATATTAAATTTCATAGGATAATAGCTAGCCACCATGAACCACCGTTAATATTGTTACAACATCACCAGATGTAATTTTAGCTTGTCCTCCACCTAAGATTGAGGAATCTACACCGTTTATAGCCACCATAATATCATTCTTTTTGATTTCCCCACTTAGACCATATTTATTTCCTATGTAATCAATCATATCGTCTATACTTATTCCATCTTCTTCCAAGCTTAATTGCGGAAACCCAATGGATTTTCTAATTCCTCCTCGAAGATCTACAGTTATCAATATTATTCGGATACTTCTTCTCTTTGTTCGGAAGTCTCCTCTGAATAAGAAAGAGAAGCATTTTGCTGGGCTAAATTTCGGTTTACATTTGACGTTATGAAACCAGCTATCTTATTTCTTAATTCTTTTGACCTAACTACAGCGAAATTCTTAATTGTCTCTTTATTTTCATTAAAGTCACTTGTAAATTTATCAGGATAACGTTCTAGCAACTCGTTAGCCATCTTCTTGACTCTGTCCACAGAGTATGAAAAAAACAAGGGTATTTTATCTCTTTTCCTGGTAATACTAAAACTAATTTTTTTCTCGTATTTTACAGACGCTGAATAAACCTCGAGGCATTTCGCAATAGCAGGTCGGTAGTCTCATTGAATGACTTTTCTATAATGGTAGATACTATATATTGAATGCTAATAATCAATGATGGAGAGGTCAATATACTTTGAAGGCAATTCTTGTAAGTAACTGGGCCGTCAGTTTCTAATAGTACTAGATTGATATTTGCTTCGCGAAGCATATCTTGTTTTTCTTTGTTATACAAAATATATGGACCAAATGAGACATACAGATCCATGTCGTTGATTTTTTTTAGCTGTTTTTTACTTCCTTCATACCAATGGAAAACGGCATTTTTAATTCTATAGGAAGGTAACATGTTAAGAATATCGCCAACTGATCTCCTCGAATGTATAGAAACTGGCATTTGATTTTGCTCCGATAACGTTAGCATTTTGTCAAAAATAAATTTCTGACTGTCCATAGAATTGTTAGTCTCTAAATTTGTATATGTCGGGTCGAGTCCAATTTCACCTATACCATCTATATGCTGTTGGTTAGAATAAAAAAAATCTTGAAAATGATCAATATCTGTCAAATCTGTTGCAAACTGAGGGTGTATTCCTACGAACGCTTGCAAAAGGTTAGAACTTTTTAAATAAGTCTGTTTAAGCAGTAATGTACTATAAGAAGAGTCATAATCTTCAGACATACAAAAACACTTTATTTTGGTAGTCTGTAGCAAATTAAAAATTAATTCATAATATTGGTGATATTCTATTGATGCTAAGTGAATATGAGAATCAATATAACTCATTTATCGACATAGTCGTGAAACAATTACTTAATCCTTAGGTTATTGGATCCTAATATTGAATCTTGAATTGTTTTAACAAAAATTATTACACCCGATAAAAAATTTAAAGTGAATTTCAATAAAAACATTATACTTATTAATTTAATCAATTTTACATAGTTATTTAATAGAATTGCATAAAAGCTAAAATGTTATAGATTGGTAATAGATACAAATTCGGAAATAGCTTTAGCCTCAGTTCATAGAATTATTAAGAAATTTGGAGCCGAGAGAGTCAGTGACAGTGCAGCAGACGAGTTGAGAAAAGTACTGGAACTTGTAGGAGAAAACGTTGCTAAGCAAGCGGTGGAGTTGGCAAGACACGCTCATCGAAAAACCATAAAACCTGAAGACATAACTCTTGCTTCTAAAAGTATAATAAAATATTAAACTTTACCAATCATGATTAGATAATTACCGGTTAAAGCAATTAGCTATCTATAAGTTACAAAGAAATATAAGTTTTCAACCCCTGATAAATCAAAACTGATGGTGGGGTGGCAGAGCGGCCATGCGTTCGCCTGCAGTTTAGGAAACAAGCATGGCAGATAGCGAATATATAAGGGTTCGAATCCCTTCCCCACCTTTAGTGTTATATTAAAAAAATCTTAAAATAGGAAGCTTTTTTTTCTGATAATATATTTTCAATCGATTTTACGAGGAATTTCATATTAATGTTAAAGAGAACTTCGGGAGGTTCTCTAAATTTATCCAGAGAGCGTCTTAATATAGAAAAATAAATATCTAATTCGCCCTTTTGCAAATGCACATAGGCAGCATCTACCAAAATAATACCATTGAGCAATCTCTTTGTAGACCCAAAAGCATCCTTCCAAGCATTTTCCAAAACCTCATGAGATTTCCAAAACCTCTCCATGTTAAACAAGAATATAGCAGATGAAATTGTTTCTTCAGTGGATCGGTTCTTCCTCTCTTCAGTAATATCCTCTATAAACAAGCATTCACCTATACTTCTTATAGAAGAAAGAAAATCTTCATTGTTATGAAGGAAAATGGTATTTTGGTCTGTTCCTATATCCAATTCTAGAAAATAGCTTGAAACACGAATATCCCTAATCTCTTCGTTATTTGAATAGATTTCTAACATTAATCGCAATTTCTGAAGAATGTCTTTAGAATCATTGGGCTTCTGCTTCTGCGTCTGTTTATTACTCAGATATACAAGATATCTTTTTTTCACTAATCAATATCCACCTCTGTTGTACAACTCTTCTTCCTATATTTCAATACGAGAATCATCTTGGCCTTGGTCAGTACACTGATTCTGAAGAAGGTCGCAACCCTTTTTTTTTAGATAAATAACCACAATTTTGACATTTATACAATCGGGTTCTTTTATATGTGTATATGATGTCATTTTCTTCAATCGATTGATGATGAGTTTTTAACATACAATTGATACAGAACCTTTTTTCCAAGATTAATTCTTCAATTACCCAATATTTAAGAATAAAATTGGGGATTAACCCATTGTGGCTCTATTATTCTATTTCTTTAACAAAGTCCTAAGCAATAGCGGAACTTCCCTTGGACTTTTTGCAACGGGGACATTTGCCTTGGAATAACTACTTATCTTTGAATCGGCCGAGCCGTAATTTCCATAGACTATAGCTCCGGCATGCCCCATTCGTTTTTCCTTTGGAGCAGATCTTCCGGCAATATATGCAACCACAGGTTTTGAAAAATTAGTCTTGATTATATACTCAGCCAACATTTCCTCTGCATCACCACCAATTTCTCCTACGACCACTACAGAGTCAACGTCCTCTCTCTCTCTGATGAGGTCAAAAGAATCAATGAGGTTTGTTCCATTTATTGGATCTCCTCCGATTCCCAATCCTAAGCGCTGTCCATACCCAGAATTTGAAAGATGATAAGATACTTCATACATCAAAGTACCGCTTCTTGAAAATACTACTGTATTACCTTTTGTAAACGGTTGGGCAGGCATAATTCCGACTTTCATCGTGCCAGGGATTATTACTCCTGGGGTGTTTGGGCCAATCATCCGGGCACCATTCCTTTCAGCATATTCGTAAATTTTGATAGAATCAATAATGGGAACATGTTCGGGTATGGCTACAAGAAGCTTTATTCCGCTGTCTAATGCTTCCTTTGCGGCCCCATAAAAGTAAGGAGCAGGTACAAATACACCAGATATATTTGACCCTGTAGTTTCTACAGCTTCCTTCATAGAATTATGAACTGGAACACCTTCAAATTTAGAACCTCCTTTACCAGGCGTAACACCTGCTGCTATGTTTGTTCCATATTCTTGCATAAGTCTTGTATGAGTCGATCCGAAGCTACCAGTTATCCCTTGGATTATTACCGGCTTTCTTTCATAATCGATATCATTACTGTTGCCAGTTAATATACTAAATATATCAAATTTCGAAGCCAACTAAAATAACCTTTTAACTATTATTGTTGACCTTAAGGACAACAGCATTTATTGCTTCCTCTACCGTATCAAACAATTGAGCTTCACTTCCTTGAAGTAACTCTCTTGCTTTTTCTGACTGTGCGCCCGAAATGCGAGCAAAAACAGGTACTTTTAATACATCATTCTTATATGCATCTAGAATTCCCATAGCCACAAGGTCGGTCCTCACTATTCCTCCAAATAAATTAACCAAGATTGCCTTTATTTTTGGGATTCGGCTAATAACCTTAATTGCTTCATAAATGGTTTCACTGGTAGCACGGCCACCAAAATCCAAGAATGATCCTGCATTTCCATGGGCATCAGTAACCATATCAAGGGTTGACATAACAAGACCAGCCCCATTACCAATAATTGCAATGTTACCTTCAAGCTCAACAAATGAAAATCCGTTATCCGAAGCTTGTTTTTCCAGCTCACTTAAATGCAAATATTTTATCAAATCTTTGTGTCGAAATAGCGAATTGTCATCTATAATTACCTTTGCGTCTAATGCCAATAGTGATCCATCTGAGACTATTGCAAGTGGGTTTATTTCAGCCAGTTCAGCTTCTTTTTCGAGTATAACTTTGAATAAGTTGAATAATAATGTTATAAAACTTTCTTGTGATTCTTTGGGTATCTCCAATTTATTAGCAATTTCGGAAGCTAGTTTATCTGAGATGCCAGTAATCGTTATTTCTTTGATGATCTTGTTTTCGGTTTGCTCAATGTCTATTCCACCTTCTGATGAAGCAATTATGGAAAAGCATCTTTTACTCCTATTCAAAAAGATTGACAAATATATCTCCTTCACAATTTCAACCATTTTTTCCAACAATATACCTCGCGGTAATTCCCCTTTGACTTCCTTATGAAGTAATTCATCAAATTTTGCTTCCAATTCAACAGAATTTTTGCATTTTTGAATCGCGCCCGCTTTACCACGCCCTCCTACAGTCAGTTGAGATTTTAAAACGAATGGAAAGCCTAGTTTCTCTGCGGCGAATCTCGCCTCATCCATGTTTTGTACTAAGATAGATTGAGGCGTCCTAATACCGAAATGATTGAATAGCTCTTTACCTTGATATTCAAGAAGTCGCATCTTTAAATGATTCTAAAAATGCTCTTTATAAACAATCCTTTTTCTATTTTAATTGCTTTTACGCGTATTTGCAATTCTTGAGGTTCGATCTTTTAGATATGTTATTTTGAGGTTGCATTCTTTAAATCAGAAAGATACAAAGAGTAATTCTTCATCGCACTCATCAAATTTAGATAATCAGGCATTAAAGATTGACCTGGTTTTCCATTCAAAAGAGACAACATAAGTTCGTTATTCTGAGTGATTGACGCGTCTATCAAGGATCTAAACCCAGAATCGTTGTTGGCTTTACTAGTTTGTGTTATATTATTAATTTGATTTTGTAATTCGCCCTGTAGAACTATAAATTGATTTTTTATAGATATTAACGTGGAATTGGGGTCTCTGAACGTGACAGTCATATTGCTCGATACTTGATTTGGAACATTTTCACTAGGTATCAACCAAACAACAAAGCTCGCTCCGAGGATTGCAGCAACTAAAATACATGTTAACATTAGCCCTTTTTTACTAATTCGATTGTTTTTATTACTGATACCATCATCATTATCACCCTTCTTATTACCAAAAGTCATACCTTTGTCTATAATCGCGCAATAATATTACTTTATGTTTCCCTAACCCTTAATATATAATCTAGTCGATATTCAGTTAAGGTGGATTAAGAGGTTAGATGCAAGAATGAATCAAGATAAAATATTTGCATTAAGGAAAATAAAATATCAAGAAACGACGATGATCAATATATGTGATATAGATTTATTAGGTAAAGAAATAGATAAGGGTGATTTTGTAATTGATATTTCAAAAGATTACTTTCTCGAAGAAGAAATTGATGAACATGAAGCCATTATCTTGCTGAAATCATCTTCGGTTCTCAATTTGGTAGGTGAGAATATAGTAAAGCTTGCGTTAAAACTCAAACTCGCGAAAGAGAACAGCGTAAAGGAAATAGAGAATATTCCATTCTTGATGGTTTTTAGTTTTGTAGGTAATTACTAGTCAAGCCAACCATCCAAAACAATTTTATGACTTTCTGTTTAGCAAAGAATTTCGCAAGTTTTCAATTGTAATAATTGGAGAGTCTGATTCAGTAATGGCTCTTCCTATAATTAGGTATTTAGTTCCAGATTCCAGTGCCTGTTCAACGTTTCCACCTTGAGTAATGAGTCCGGGAGAATATATTGGAAGTTGTAAGGTTCCCATATTGGAAAATTCTTTAATTATATCTAATCTATTGCCTCCAATTACAACACCATCGACATCGGCTGTTAGACAATTATCATAAAACGACTTATAAAACGGAGTTGCAAAGTTTTTTTCATTTACACTAGAGGGAGATTGAATCAATGCCCCATATCCGTCAACTGCATCGGGATGGCTCATGTAAACTAATGCAATAATACCAAGATTCAGAGAGTGTGCAAATGTGGTAATGGAACTTAAGCTGGTTCTCCCGACAAAAGGATTGACTATAGCACAATCAAATCCCATGGAAGCAAGATATTGTATAACAACTTTATTTGTTTCAAGAATATCATTTAACTTTAGATCTGCAATCACCGGTACATTGTAATCATGTGCGGTCTTGGTTATTTTTTGAAGGTCAGAGATTGATAATGGTAAAATTACATGAAAATTCAATTTGATTGCACAAGAGTAGTAACTCAGGTCCTCTATTTTCTCTATAACATAATCAAGGAGATCCTTTGTTCCGTATGAAGGATCTATTGCTAGAATAATATTAGTTCCCTTCTCTTCAGACACTGAATTAATTCTTACTTTAAAGGATGTTGGAAAATTCATTTTATACTTTTACTAAGGGATGTGGACGGTCTAATTGAATGATCTTTAAATAAACGAAACCATGTTCATCAATATGATTCGAAAAAGAAGGGTGATTGGATTTTTGTATACTGAATTTAAGAAAACATTTATCCACATATTGATCTAGTGCCACGTAATAGAAATAGTTCGTTTCGCCAGAGTCGAGCATATTCATTGGGGTTCCAAGAATGTATGTAGGAATATCCCCATCCTTCTCCGATGCAGATCGGTCAGTTGAATTCTTGGGAAAGAGAAACAAGGGGATAGTATTTTCTTCATAAATAGTACGAAATGCCACCAGTTTGGATAAACTAAGTAAATCGAGTAAGCCTACTCCCGTATACTTTATAGTAGCGCTTATCTTTGAAGGTTTAAGAAAGACCTGTGGAGGAGAGGATACTTTGATTATAGGTGAGTAGAGCGCGGATGTGTCTCGAACTGTTTCTACCAATGATGCTTCCTCAATGTTATTGCTAATCTTATATAGAAGGTATTGCTGCTTTTCATTAGATTGGAAATTGTCAACATAATAAATAATGGATCTCCCGTTTAAAGAATCCGTTGGAACAGCCAAAATATCTTTTTCTTGATATTGGTATTCATAAACTGGAGAAGGGATCCTTTCCAATGAACATACCAATCTAGCAAAGTCATTTAGAGTTTTTAATTTGATATAAATTGGAGATTTTAACAATTTTAGACTAACTTAAGAACAGGGTTTACTTTCCATATATAATTTTAATACAATAAAGATAAATAATATTGTGTTAGCTAGGTATATGAAATATAAATAAATTTGAATTATCAGTCAGAATTTCTCTTTAGTGAGTCGTATTATGTGGATCTTAAATTCATAAAACTAAATCATTTGTTCTATAATATCATAAAATAATCAAATTAGACCACCGAATTATACAAACTACATTAATAAAAATGATAATTTACATCAAATAACATTTAATATCGAAAAAAATTAAATAATATTGTGTTAGGTTACTCTGATGACGATATCAAGAATGCAGCAGAGATTAGAGAATGGCTGACCAAACAAATTTTAGAAAAACAGGATGAAATAGAGAAAATAAAGATCACACTTTCACTCATTGATTCGGTATTAAAAAATGGAAGTTTCAAAACAGCTGCAAACCTGAATACCCCTAAAAGCAATCCACTCCAAACCCCAAAAGTGGAAGCTCATTCAGCTGCGAAATCATACAAAAATACCACAGGCAAACGTCCTGGGGAAGTAAGCCAAAATGTCGTAGCTGATCCATCCACCAAAGAAGTAAAACCCATCAAGCGGTTAAAAGACAATACATTAGTAGCACAAGTACACATCTATCCGGATAGTGTGGAAATCATACCAGAAGAAACGATTAGCATTAGCATAGAAACACCACCTTTTCGATCTTTTTTCTTAAATAGGATATTGCAAGGAATGAGAAACAAGGACCAAGAGAAAATCAAGCAGGGTCATATATCGGAGTCAGAAATGATAAACTTTGACATTATAACAGATGAAGTCAATACTGAAAATATAAAGAAAGTAATAATAAATAATTATAGAGAGAAAGAACGCGTAAATGAGATTTTTAATACGGCAGCCTGGGTAATTACAAGAATGCTGGAAAAGGGGGAAAGGTAATGGACAAAATAGTGGTACTAGATTTTGGATCGCAATACAGTCACTTAATATGCAGAAGGATAAGAGAATCAAATGTCTACTGTGAACTGGTACCTTATAACGTTCCTGTTGATAAAATCATGAAGTTGAATCCAAAAGGGATAATTTTTTCAGGCGGTCCCGCTAGTGTGTACTCGAAGAATTCACCAAAACCAGATAACAAGATTTTCGATACTGGGATCCCTATTTTAGGAATATGTTACGGGCATCAGATAATAATAGACCATTTTAAAGGAAAAATAAAAAGAGTTGATAAACGAGAATATGGAAATGCTTTGTTAGAAATTTCTGATAAATCAAATCTTTTTAGGAACATTCAATCTAATACTCTAAAATGTTGGATGAGTCATAGTGACGCGGCGGAAATCCTTCCTGAGGGTTTTAAAATTTTAGGTAAGACGAATAGTTCCTTTTCCGCCGCTATCGGAAATGACGAGAAGAAAGTCTTTGGGTTACAATTCCATCCAGAGGTTGCTCATACAGAGAATGGAAATATCGTATTGAATAATTTTGCTAAAGTAATCAGCAAAGCAAATCCGGAATGGAACATGACTAACTTTGTTGAAACTATTATTAAAGAAATACAAGTAAAGACAAAAAACGAAAAAGTTCTTTGTGCAGTTAGCGGTGGAATTGATTCCACTGCATGTGCTGTTCTCATCAGCAGGGCCATAAAAGATAATTTGACATGTGTATTTGTCGATAATGGACTGTTGAGAGAAAATGAGAAAGAAACGGTTCAGGAAATATTTACTGAAAAATTAAGAATACCGCTAAACATCATCGATGCTAGCGAAAGATTCCTAAAAAAGTTAGAGAAGACATTAGATCCCGAAGTTAAGAGAAAAAAGATAGGGGAAGAATTTGCCAGAATATTTACAGAGTTTGCTGAAAAAGAGGGACCATTTCAGTGGTTGGCCCAAGGAACTCTATATCCTGATGTCATTGAAAGTGGAGTTTCTGGAGGGCCTGCGACCGTAATAAAGACCCATCATAATGTCGGTGGATTACCTGAATGGCTCCATCTTAAGGTTCTCGAACCCTTGAGGTTCTTATATAAGGATGAAGTACGGAATGTATCGAGGATACTAGGGATTCCCGAAGAAGTACTGGCTAGACATCCGTTCCCCGGGCCAGGATTAGCAGTCAGGATCATAGGAGAAGTTACACCAGAAAAAATAAACATCGTTAGAAAGGCGAGCAAAATAGTTGAAGATATTTTGACTGAAGAGAATTTATACGGTAAGATTTGGCAGGCTTTTGCTATAGTAGGGGACGACCGAGCTGTTGGAATTCTTGGTGATGAGAGATTAGAAGGTAGAATTGTAACTATTAGAGTGATGGAATCGGTAGACGCCATGACTGCTGACTGGGTGCGATTACCAAATCATACTATGGAGAAGATAAGCTCAAGAATAACAAATGAGATTGAAAATGTTTCCTGGGTTACTTATGCAATTTCTAGTAAACCTCCTTCAACCATAGAACCACAATAGAAGAGTTGGCAGTTTGTGAATCGTTACCAGTTATGAGTGATTGTTTAATGAAACTAAATTCAAATAAGTCTTAATCTCGTGACAATTGATTAATTATGGAAATCTGGGATAGACCAAATAAGATCTAATACCTATCTTTTAATCTGTTTCTTCTATTTACTTTGTTCTTATTCATCTTCTTTAGACGAAGTATTATGAGGAAGGTTAAACCCCAAAGGATTAGAGCTATAGATATATAATTTATCATCCATAGGTAGCCTCCAACCAGAGCTAGCGTTATCCCTATAAATCCTAGGATATTTTTGGTTTTCACAAGATTATATTGTTATCTATCCCATAAATAGGTGAAGAATACCTTGAACTAGATATTTGTGTCATTTCAGAAATAGTCCTCTTTGACAACAATTTGATTAGATTTTTTGCAACATACAACTTTTTCCTTTTAAGGTCATAATTGAGCACATTTCTTTTAGAAAAAGTTCCTATTTTAGAATCAAAATCCATTCCAACTAGTATTATTTCCTTTGCGAGAAAATGATCGGCAAGAAAAACGGCTCTATCACCATCTGTAAATCCTCCAAAATTGAAAATGTTGGACAAGGGGAAGCTCTGGGTTGTACCTATAATATTTCTAAAATCCGATGCGGATGAATTAATTTTTTCAATATTATCACCATGAGCATGGATAACCATGACAGAACCTTTCATATTAGCAGAAACTAGGGATTCGTGGTGACCATCTAAATCAGTTACAACAAAATCAGGTATAATCCCCAATTCCAAAAGCAGTTCGGTTGCTCCATCTGCAACCATTATTACCAAATTTGCTTTGTTTGACTTGTTTGGTTTTGAAGTAAATTTAGTATAGATTTCAAGAATATAATCCTGGATATTTTGATCTTCGATACTCGGACCTGCACCTATGACCACGGTCTTGCTTTGATATATTCTGTCAAAATATCTTAAATTCTCATGGCTGTTATCTAATTGATGTGATAATTGAAGTGCACTTAAGAAATCCATTTCAGATCGTAAATTCAAATACTTTACAATCGCTTGATAGTGACAATACCAACAATTAAACCTCAATTTGCCATCATGAAAAATCACGGATTTATTTTATTTTTGTCTTTGCCTATTTTATTAATTTAATTTAGCTTTTTAGAAATCGTTAACTACGAGACCTGTTAATCTATACGCTGTATATGGAGGATATAGACAATACACCAGACAACAGACTTGAGGAAATTTACCAATTCAAGAACATAGCTGTAGTTGGCATGTCTCCGACCGAAGGTAAACCTGCGAATTACGTTCCAAAATATTTGATTGAAAAAGGTTATAACGTAATTCCGGTCAATCCAATTTATGATAGCATATTGGGAAGAAAGTCTTATCCTAAAGTATCAGCTATTCCAGATACAGTAGACATCGTAGATATATTCAGAAAATCAGAAGAAATTGTTCCGATTGTGCATGACACAATACAGAAGCATGGAGTTAAAGTACTTTGGATGCAGTTGGGTATTCACAACCAAGAAGCAAGAGAAATTGCCGAAAAAAATGGCATAGAGGTTATTTATGACAGGTGTATGCTGAGAGAACATCAAAGGCTATTTTATGAAAAGTAATGATTATTCAACAACCCTTATCCTGTAGTAAAATATCAAATTTAATTAACTTAATAAAATAGTAGAACTTTTTATTTATTGAAATATTATTGCCTAGATGGGGTCAACTTGACAATAAAGTAGCTTTAAAAAAGAATACAAATTACAATAATATAGGACGATTTCAAAATTTCTCCAAGGTCATTATTATATGCATAGATCGTGATGACGATATTGGCATCAAAGGTGGACTTGAGACCCCAATTATTGGGAAAGAAGCTTGTATTAATGCTGGAACAAGGCTGGCAATTGAGGACCCAGAAGATTCAGATTGCAATGCTATATTTGGAGCGGTAAAATCATATGAAGAATTCAAAATGAAGGGATATGATGTGGAAATAGCACTAGTTGCTGGTAAATATAATAGAGGAATTGAAGGTGATGTGAAAATTACACAGGAAATTGATACTGTTTTAGAATCTTATGTTGCCGATGGTGCAGTAGTCATATCAGATGGTGAAGATGATGAGACTGCAATCCCATTGATTCAAGGAAGGGTACCTATTATATCCATTCAAAGAATCATAGTAAGACAGAGTCGCAGTGTAGAATATTCATATGCCATTCTAGCACGATATATAAAAATTCTTTTTTACGATCCCAGATATTCTAAATTCTTTTTAGGTCTACCAGGTGCATTGCTAGTTACCAGTGGATTATCAATTATCTTTGGATTTTCAAGAGAAGCATTTGCTCTGGGTATTAGTATTCTAGGGGCCGCTTTCATATTACGAGCATTCGATATTGACAAATCCCTCTCAACTCTTTCAAAACCAAGTCCATCTGCATTCATAAGGGTGTTCTCCTATTTTGCAGGAACTATGATCATCATTGCGTCAATTCTAAATGGAATATCGCATGTACCCCAAGAAATTATTGATTCAGATCGACAATTAACATCTATAATAACAAACAAGATTGTCTTGAGTAGTTTTGCTAATGGAACGATTACTCTACTTTGGATAGGGATAGCTACAATTTTCGCAGGTGTATTGTTAAGCAACTGGTTTAGGGGAAGTATAAAGATAATATATGATATTTTGAGACTAGTTGTTTTGGGACTTTTTTATATACCCATGTTACAGTTGACTTCCTTGATAACAGAGCGCGGAAATCCTTTTAATCTTATATCATCATTACTCATAGGTTTGGCTATAACATTGATAGCAGCCACATTTTTATTCCAATACTTTAGAAACAGGAAAGGCGGAGAGGCATTAAAACATGACGACCAGTAAGATATATTAGAACATTGAAGAGGCTATAAGATATCCTTCCTAATGCCTTTAACAGATAACCTACTAAGATTGTTGTATACGATATCAAGGCAAAATCTTATTTATAGAATTTACGAAAAGCACCTAATAAAAGAAATTAATCAATTTCCTTTTCCGCAGCATATTGGGATCATTTTGGATGGTAACAGAAGATGGTCAAAAATAAAGGATATGGACAAAGTTATGGGGCATCAAATGGGTGCAGATATTGCCGAAGATATGCTGAACTGGATATATGATCTAGGAATAAAAATTACAACAGTTTATGTATTGTCCAATGAAAACCTTAGTCGCGATCCCAATGAGTTAGAAAATATTTACTTTTTACTTGAGGAGAAACTAGTAGGATTGTACAACGACAATCGTATTCACAAAAAACAAATACGTATAAAATCAATAGGTGAATTTGATAAGCTTCCAGAAACACTACAAAAAATACTAAAAAAATTGGAAGACAGGACAGAGAAGTACAGTAATATGTATTTGAATATTGCAATAGCATATGGTGGGCAACGCGAACTGATTGATGCAATTCGAAAAATAGCTAATTCCGTTAAAGAAAACAAAATCAATGTCGAAGACATTGATGAGAAAATAATTGAAGCCAATTTATATACAGCGCACTTACCACAGGCAGAACCAGACTTAATACTTAGGACATCTGGTGAAAAACGATTGAGCGGATTTTTATTGTGGCAGAGTGCATATAGCGAACTAGTTTTTGTAGACATATTTTGGCCCGAATTTAGAAAAATTGATTTAATGCGCGCAATTAGAACGTATCAAAAAAGAGCGAGAAGATACGGAAAGTAATTTTAAATATTTAAGCCTCTTAGAATACTTTGATCCTATGCCACAACATGGCGATTATGACAAAAAAACTAACCAAATTTACTGTGGGTATTGGATGACTCTCGATGATTGGCAGGAGATACACAAATATACTCCTAATTTAGATGGACTTGAAAATAATGGAGAAGTCATAGATGAGCAATATTGACTTCTGTTGACCTCTATATAATGGTCGACTAGAGACACATAAACATATTTTTATAATTGTTAAATTTATTCAAGGCAATGTATGATGAAATTTCTGCCGGGGCTGTCTTATACTTAAATGATGAAGGACCAGAGATAAAATACTTGATACTCAATTATAGTTATGGTCACTGGGATTTTCCGAAAGGAAATATTGAAGAAGGAGAAACTGAACTTGAAACGGTTTTTCGTGAAATATCCGAAGAAACAGGAATTACTGACATTCAAATAATCGAAGGATTTCGGCAACAAATTTCATATAAATATAAAAAGAAGTCAAAGTTGGTAAATAAAGCAGTAATTTACTATTTGGCAGAAACTAAATCAAAACAAGTAGTCTTGTCCTTTGAACACAATAACTTCGGATGGTACTCCTTTGACCAGGCTTTGGTAAAACTTTCGTTTGAAAATAGCAAAAAGGTACTACGAAGTGCTAATCAACTTCTTTTGTAGATAAAAGTTATCCAAGGTCATCGCTGCTAGTTTGTGTATGAAAAAAATTTTCATTGTAGTTATCAAAGTCTAATAAAAACGAATTAAAATTTTGGATTGGAACTATTGGTACATCATCAATGTACTGAAATTCACATTGTAAAAATGTTACTATTACTGGGTATAATTTTTTTATTCCCAAGGGTTGTTTTTTGTCACAAAGTAATGCACTGCGTTCTTTTTGCTTCCTAACTATCCCTTCCAAAGCAGACAAGGATGTATACTTCCAATGTTTGCAATCGACTATTATGGCAGACTTTGAACGTACTCCTATTATGTCAATTTGTCTTGTAGGGTTCTTTATCCTAAAGTTAAGGTAAACAGAATAATCATGGAACCTTAAAATTTCAGATGAAAATCTTTCAAAATCCTTCCAACTTAGCAACCTGCAAACCTCCAAAACATCGGCACCTCCTTGTATTGCCGCAAGACCGAGAGAAATCTTATTAGAAGAGGTATTTTCAATAATATTCTTTTTGACAATTATCCCCTTTGATAAAAAAAATTCAATCAATTTAGGATGATTACTATCTTTTATTTGAACTCCTTCAGGTGATAAACTAATTTTACTCAGTAACTTTACCAGGTAATTTGGATTTCTTATCAAATAACATACTATAATCGGTTGCTACTTCACTATTACTGTACCAACCATTTCGGGATGCAGGATACAGAAGTATGGGTACTCTCCGGATTTATCGAAAGTATGTTCGAATGTTTTTCCCTGGCTGCTTAATGCGCTAGGTCCGGCCAATCCGGAGTCAAATGCTTTACCAACATCGGCTGCCCCTGCACTGCCAGAAGTTACGGTATGAAAAGTAAAATCGTCATTGGTCCATACTACAGTTTGATTAACGCTAGTTTCAATAGGATTGGGGGTATAGGCCGTATCAGTAAGTGAAGTAGCACCATAAACAATAGATGCTTGTACTTTATCTCCTTGAGCAAAAACTTTATTGTCTGTGCTTGCTCCAATTAAGACAAAAATAAGAATTGCAACGATGCTTGCAGTAAAATAAACTGTTTCTTTTACCATATTCTCTAACATTAGATTGAATAATCAGTAATAAATGTTATTTTCACTGATGTAACTCCAAATAATCACTCTAATTGAATTAGCGAAATGAAAGTATTCTCATGCAATGAAACCATATAGATTAACAACTTTGTTTATGATAAGTATTTGCCACATGAAACGCTGGCTGTATATATTGTATTGACCACGATTAGGAAAAAGATTGCCGTATAATGGTAATAGTTAACGATAATACTAAATAGATATCAAATATTCAAAATCAATCTAACAGATTTGGTTAAAAAAAGGAATTTAGGTTATGATTACCTTACCAGTCATTGCAGGATGCAACGTACAGTGATAATCAAATTCGCCTGCTGCATCGAAAGTGTGTTCGAATGTCTTTCCTTTGCTTGTAAGTGCAGTCGGACCAGCCAAGCCGGAGTCAAACAGTTTTCCAGCATCAGCAGCACCAATTAATCCAGATGTTACTGTATGAAATGCAGTATCATCATTTGTCCATACAACAGTTTGACCAACTTTTGCCTCGATCGGATTTGGACTTACTGCGGTATCAGTAAGGGTAGAAGCCCCAGGTACTATGGATGCTTGTACTTTATCTCCTTGAGCAAAAACTTTATTGTCTGTGCTTGCTCCAATTGCTATCACACTAAGAATTGCTAGTAGACTCGCTGTAAGATAAATTGTTTTACTTACCATGCTTATCATAGAAATATTAATTTTCACTGTAATAAATATCATAAGATTTTGAGTTAACAATTGACTATTTTTTGTAGATTTTTAAATATTTTTATTCGATGGGTAACAAGTAATTACAAAGAATTGAAGTGAAAGACCTGATCTCTTTAGTGTGGAGAATTACAAATATACCAATTACAGAAGATGAAAAAAAAATAATATATAGTTTAATAAATAACGAACAAAAAAATTCTCGCCTAAAATATGGGAAATTAAAAAGATTCTTTAATATTTTTGAAAAAAAGAAGGATCAGGTAAATGAATCTAACCAATCATACGATTTTACTAGTTTGTTAGAAAAGGGATTGATTGAATTAGCGAATTCTCCTTTTCTAACTGGAAAAAATGCTGACGATGACAGCCGATATCCTTTGAATAATAATAACTACAAGCTGACTAGCATTGGATTGATATATATTTTTTATAATAAATTCATTTATTCACCGAGTCTCTTGACGAAATATCGCGATTCAATAGTATTGAAAGATTCATTGTATAAATATTTCGAACTAAAGACAATAGAGTTGTCTTCGGCAAAATTTTTTGTCTTAATAACTGAATATCTGTATGATGTGTCTACCTATTTACTTGGTTATCACCGTAATTCTTCTACCCAATTGACTTTAGAAGTCGAACGAGAAATAGAACACCATTTAAATTTGTTGGCGTTAGTTTTAGGATTTAAGGTGGCAATCCTATATAAAGAATCTAATTTGATAACCTCATCTTTTGATGGAGATAGTGAAAGAGCTATAATAGCCCTGCTTCAGATGGAGAATACTATGAAGAAAATCTTATCAAGGGATTTGATGTTACAAAATCTAGTGGCAAATGTGTCTAGTGAGCTTAGTCTTGCCCGAGAGGAGATGTCAAACTCTAACCACTCGGGTTGAGAGATAATATCTTGGAAATTATTCAAAGAGATCAAGTACATTAGACATTAAATCAATCAAAATAATACAGGGTTATCAACAAAAACAAAATATAATAAGTATCTAATGCGTCAAATTAATCTAGAGATGTCAAAAACATGCCTCAAATGTAACAAAGAATATGATGAAAGTACTGTAGAAGATCCCGCTTCTCAAAAATATCCTTCTTGTCCTGAATGTTGGAAGGAATGGACTACCTATGCTGTGATGGTAATGAACGAAATGAGACTTGACATGTCACTGCCTGAGCATAGGAAAGCACTCAGAAAATATGAAAAGGGGTTTTTTGAAAAAACTATAGGAGAAATAGAAAAGAATCCGGAGGACAAACAATAACAATAATGCTTTGTTTCCCTATTATATGAATAAACCTGAAGGAATGATGTTTATGAAAAATCGGGGATTGGGCATATTTAGGATCGTCTCAAAAAAACAATAGAGTAGTTTTTTCCGTTTCTTTTCTGGGAACGAAATCAAAATTTTAGATATAGAATTTATAAAGTCTGACTTGAAATCGTGGAGCAGCGAAGGATTTAATGAAATTTCAATGAGGTAATGATAGAATATTGAGTTTATTTGAACTGTCTTCAATTCAGATAATGAACTCAGCCACGACTCGATCAATTTCATTAGCGAATCACTATTTATTTTGCCATAATTCGCAAATATATCTCGAATTATGACTTTTTTTTCATCGTCATCAAATGATAAGAATTCTTGGAGTCTATTCTTAACTATGGGATTACGTAGGCCGGTAGGTAAATTAGAGAGTATACTCATAATGTTCTCGACGAAAGTTGAAGTTTTATCTTCTTTTGCCACGACAAAGTGGTGATTGGTTCAATATTTCATTCTTTCTTGGCTAACTCACGAACTATTAGGATTAAATAATCAATGGGTTCATTAACTAAGATATGCCTTGTGTAGTAACCGTTGGTGGATTTTATGGTGATGAAGGAAAAGGTAAGATTGTAGCTTATCTTTCTATAAAGGATAATCTTGATATTGCTGCAAGGGGAGGGGTCGGTCCCAATGCTGGACATACATTCATTCAGAACGGAAAAGAGTATAAGGTAAGAATGCTCCCTAGTGCTGTTCTTAATGGCAATACGCGTTTATTAGTTGGCGCAGGAGTATTGGTTGAACCCAGTATTTTGCTAAAAGAAATTCAAACATTTAATACGACTGACCGGACTTTCGTAGATTTTCAATGCGGAATAATTGATAAGAATCATCAAGATAACGACACGAATAACGAGCATTTAAAGAAGGTTATAGGTACGACTGGGAGTGGTACAGGTCCAGCTAATGCTGATAGAGCGTTAAGAAATATCAAACTTGCAAAAGATATTCCTGAGATTGCTCTGTATTTGGAGGATGTTAGTAATTCCATCAATCATTCGATTGATAATAATGAAAAAGTCTTGATTGAAGGAACACAGGGAACCTTTTTATCACTTTTTCACGGAACTTACCCATTTGTAACTTCGAAAGATGTTACGGCCTCTGCAATTTGTTCGGATGTTGGAGTTGGTCCAAAAAAAATCGATGATGTCCTTATAGTCTTCAAATCATATGTTACTAGAGTCGGCGAAGGACCCCTTAATTGTGAAATTACTTCAGAACAAGCTCGTGAAAATAATTGGCTGGAATTTGGTAGTGTTACAGGTAGACAGAGAAGATCAGCACCTTTTGATTATGATCTAGCAAAAAAAGCTATTCAGATTAATAGCGCCACTCAAATAGCCTTAACAAAACTTGATGTGGTTTATCCTAAAGCAAAGGGGATAAAGGATTTTTCTAGTTTGCCACAAGAAGCAAAAGACTTTGTATCAAATATTGAATCTGAAACCGGGTTAGCTGTAACTATTATAGGTACTGGTGCTGAAATAATGGACACTATTGATAGAAGGTAGTACCATGAATCAGTAATAATTTTGTTACCTTATTATCAAACTCTATGGATATATTTTTGCGATACATTCAAAAGACTTAACGCACCACACAAATCCCGAATCTTAATATATCATAACCAAATGTTGACGAACCATCGATCATAAATCTTGCTTGTCAAATTACTTCGACATCGTGAGGATGACTCTCCTTGTATCCAGCTAGTGTAATCTTAATGAATTCGGCATTTTCTTGCATTTCAGATATGGTATTTGCGCCACAATAACTTAACCCAGATCTCACTCCTCCAACCAGTTGTCTAATTATCTCAATGACGCTCCCTTTGTATGGCACCATAGCCTCAACTCCCTCAGCAACATAGTCATTCAAATCATCGTCTTCAGAATTGGAATCAGGGTTTTCACGATAACGCCTTCCAAGAGCGGCGTAGAAAGATGCCATCCCTCTATACATCTTGTACTTTTTTCCATTTTTTACGAATGTCTTGCCGGGGCTTTCATCAGTTCCTCCGAAAAGACTACCAATCATTACGGTAGAAGCGCCAGCAGCAAGGGCCTTTGTCATATCACCCGATGTTCTAGTTCCACCGTCTGATATAACTGGAATGTCATATTTTTTGGCCATCTTAACACTATCAACTATAGCAGTAAGTTGAGGAACTCCAGACCCAGTTACGATTCTTGTTATGCATATAGAGCCCGAGCCAACGCCAACCTTCACTGCATCTACTCCTGCTTTAATAAGGTCCTCAGTGCCCTTTCCAGTGGCAACATTTCCAGCTATTAATTCACATGTTGGAAACGCCTTTTTAATCATTTTAACGGTGTTGATAGCATTGTCACTGTGGCCATGGGCGATATCCACGACTATAACATCTGCGCCATTTTTTAGCAACTCCTCGGTACGGTCAAGATAATCACCTTTGACGCCAACCGCTGCTCCTACTAGCAATCTGCCTTTTTTATCTTTTGAGGCATTAGGGAATTCCTCCATTTTCAAAATATCCTTTCCAGTTATTAATCCATAAATTTCTCCATTATCATTTACTACGGGCAATTTTTCAATTTTGTTTTTATGAAGAATCTCTTTCGCCTGATCTATAGTTGTACCAACTCTTGCAGAAACTACGTCTCTGGTCATTAGATCCGAAACTAAAGTATCTAGATTACGTTCAAAAATTGTATCCCTCCGTGTGAGAATACCACATAGCTTATTTTCTTTATCTTTTACCAGCAATCCGGAAATGCCATTTTCTATCATTAAAGTATTGGCTTCACGTATGTTACTATCTGGTCGAATTGTGTAAGGTTGTTCGATTACTACAGACTCGCTCCTTTTGACTTTAAGCACTTGTTCTACCTGTTCATGGATTGCCATAAATCTATGAATTATCCCTATTCCCCCTTCTCTCGCAAGTGCGATAGCCATTCTAGATTCAGTCACTGAATCCATATTAGCGCTAATGATGGGAATATTCAAATTAACATTAGATGATAATCGCGTTTTCAATTTAGTTTGAGCTCGTGATACTATAGGGGACTTTTTAGGAACCAAGAGAACATCATCAAAGGTTAGGCCTTCCTTGAAGTACAATATTACCTTTATCAATATCATGCTCTAGGATTATAAGCGTTTTCATTCCTAAATTTTT
>DATELO010000097.1:0-6573 GCA_035276505.1 Candidatus Nitrosocosmicus sp. | reverse complement strand
AATATTTTTGGTCCGACTCAGAAAATCACTTATCTTTGTTTGAATCTCTTCATAGATATCATTAATATCTTTATCCCCATTAATGTCGATTAGACCATATTTTCTTTGCATAATGCTAAACTCTTTTTTTAATAAATATTGATACTTAATGAAAGAATCAAATATATCAGCTGATATTCCAAGATCGGCCCCTGATTCATAGTAATCGAGAGCCTTGTTTTTCTTAAATACTCTATGAATTAAATTGTAGGGATCAACATTTAGATAAAAAATGAGGTCGGGCTTGATCGCAAAACTATGCAATTGGTGCAACCAATTTTTGTCTATGCCTCTAACTGAGCTTCTTGCAATTAGAGTATAGATATATCTATCCGAAATTACAACAAAACCTGCCTTTAACGCAGGAATTATTTTGTTCTCTAACTGATCAGCAAAATCGGCTGCATAATAAAGTGCCATTGTTCTTCTGCCCACGTAGTTTCTTTTTGCTTCTATGATTCCCTTTGAAATTAGATCGGATCTTTTTAAACCGGTATTGACTACTGCATGTCCATCGGCTTCTAATTTTTCAGTTATTTTTTGGATTTGAGTGCTCCGTCCAGAGGCATCAGGCCCTTCTATTACAATAAACGATCCATTAATTTCGGTATCTTTTAAGTATTTTATACCTGTATTACTAATAAACCTGATCTTCTTTGTGGTTTCATTGTGATTATCCGAAGAAATGACCTTATTAGATATTTTTTTTGATGACATTTTATTTTTGACGCCCTCTTTCGTAACCTTATTATAAAATCCTTTTATGAAGTTTGTTATTCATCTTAAGAACTTTTAATACGTTTTTTCGTACCATATCCTGTTGTTTTTCTATTTCAAGAGTTCCGTCGATCACCACAAAGTTGTCATCATTTACCATAGATTCATACTCGTCCACAATTCTTCCTTGAAATATTCTATAACTTTCGTATTCGTCTTTACTTAATCCTAGATCCATTCCTGCTTCATAATGTTTCAACTTGGGTCGACCGGAAATGATCCTATTTACTGCGGTTTCAATTGGTACCCTAAAATAGAATGTTAGATCTGGTTTTCGGGCATATTTATACATATTCTTTACCCAAGACTTGTCACATCCTCTAACGGTATCACGGGCTAATGCAGTGTAAATATACCTATCTGCTAAAACAATATAGCCAGCTCTTAATAAAGGATAAATGTTTTTTTCGTATCTGTCTGCAAAATCTGTTGAATGTAGGAGTGAAAATGTCATGGGGGTTAATCTTGCTTTCTTTTTTCCCTTCGAGGTAATTTCTCTTACTGTCTCCGATGAATTCCATTCGGTAAAGAAAACATCATATCCTTTTGATCTGAGCCATCTATCTACTAAATGAATTTGGGTTGATTTCCCCGATCCATCTATACCCTCAACCACGATCAGGATACCGGCTTCATTCTTTTTTTCAATACTTTTATTCAATACCTGCAATAGTAATCACCATTTATTTACAATCATTAAAATATAAACAACAAAATAATTATGAGGTTTCATCTGATTCTCTAAGTATTTGAATCTAAATATATTTATTATAATTGGCCATACGATATATAGAAGTCTTTTTAATGCGTTTTTCTAAACGAATCATTTAGAGGTCTTTACTCGATTTACTATAAAAATTCCTTTCGATCTAATTCATAGGTTGTGATCGCAAGTAGGTTGGTCTGGCTTCAGATAGTAACTTAGATGTTATCAACTGATACCGGCCTTCCGTTCTAAAGCATTTCTATCCCATTTTGCAGTAGTTGCTGCAGCATTGTAGGTAGTCTCTAGAAAGTCGAGTAAAATTTTATCTGGATTTTCTGCCTTTCGAACCACCTCATATGGTAACACAAATTCTCCCATTCGCGTGTCATAATATGCTTCCTCAGGTGTGATCGAAAATTCCTTGAATCCTTGCGGTTCTGGATAAGTATAAGAATAATAAATTGGATTATCTATGTCACCTCCTCCCGGCCAGAAACCACAACTACTTACTTCGTGTGAATAAGCTTCAATTGCAACGAATTTTGCCAAACCTGGTGCACCCGGATGTGACGGAGCCGAACGACCTGAGAATCTGGTAACAGCTAGATCAAATGCTCCCCAAAAAAAATGTACCGGACTGACTTTTCCTATAAAACGGGAACGAAATTCTGTAAGTATTCTGCTAGACTGCGATAAAATATGCCATAAATGAGTAACATATTTGCGATCATATGACGCATGTTTGTAATCTTCCTCAAATGGTGTCCTGTCCGAAACTTCTACAGGTGTTGTCCACAAAGGAACATAAATGTTGATGTCTGATAGATTGTACATTATGTCCTTATACATATCTGCAATTGGACGTGGTTCTAATGGAATTTTTCTTGTAACACCTTCGCTTGTTTGAATGATAAAAAAATGATCTACGAAATCAAAATCTATTTGAAATTGTATGTTTTCATATGACATTGCAGATGTAGTAAGCCCTCTCGAATTAATGTATAAAGTAGAATTCCACCAGTGGTTTACCAAAGGTTCCAGTGCGATTCTGATTTTTCCTGCTATTTGAGTCAATCTATGCAGAGTCTCGTAGGTATCCTTCCATTCAGATAGCGGCAAAGACGGCCAAATATCTTTTGTCAATGTCATATTTGATTGTAGTTGTTGTCATCAATAACTGTTGTCATCTACTGTTTTATCAAACAGATTTAGTATTTTTGAACCAATATGGTAAGAAATCTATCTGAGCATACATTTGACAAATCATGTTCTTATATTGAAATAGAAATATTTAATTCATCAATTGTATATATTGTTGTCTTTTACGATCCGAATCCCCATCTAAAGATGAAATAACTTAAAAATAATTTCAAGAAACTATCTATATTAGCAATCTAAACGACAAAATGAATACTGCAAATATTACCACAGCAGAAATGATAAAGGTCGTTGTGCCAATTAAGTTGTATAGTAAACCTCCTACGATTAATCCTATAATGCTTGCGAGACTTCCCATACTACTTGCTGCTCATTGTACAACACCTTGATATACGCTGCCTCCTTGCTTTGTAAGGATTGACATAAAAGATGGCCACATTAAGCCATTGCCAACTGCAAATAAAATAATCGCTAGGTAAGCTATTACAGTACTATTGAAAGCGAATAGGGCAAAATTTGTGCCCAAAATTAGACTTCCAATAATTACCAAATTTTCCTCTGAAAATTGTTCCATTCTAGTTGGATTTTTGTATTTTATGGTATTACGGTTGATAAAATTCTGTGTTCTGTATAGTTAGCCTTTACATTTTACTCTATATATATAAATTTCTGATTTTCTGTATTACTTATATTATTGGTGATCAAGAATTGTTATTTGGGACATAATTTAGACCAATGCTAATTCTATATATATATAAATTCCTAACTTTGTGTTCCACATCATTAGTTTCATTATGAATTATTACAATATGTGTCGGTATTGTTATAGTAACAAATTTTTCTTCTCTCCTCTTGTATTTGGGAAGGATGTAGAAGATAAAAAAACTATGTTAACTTAGTCTATCTCGATGATGGGTAAAATCCGTCGTATGGGTTGTAGTATTATTTTGTATGATTTCAACATCTGGATTAACATCAAACTTTATTCATCATTGAATTATCTGTTGACTTTATCTGATATTTCGTTCAGGCTATTGATAAAAGTCTTAAATCTTCATCTTCACATATGCCCTTGTCGCCAACAGTACCTGCAACTTGAATCGTTTCCTTGATGGTAATTACCTTAGAGGAAGTAAATATTGTTGAGGTTTGAATTTAACAGGTTTAATGTAAACATTTTATATAAAGTAACAAATCAATATCAACAAGTAGTAGACAATGACAGTCGATATCATTCAATCCCTGATTTTAGGAATAGTACAAGGCATAACCGAATGGCTGCCTATCTCAAGTTCGGGTCACTTGGCATTGACCCAATTAATATTTAATATTCGTGTTCCTGTCTTTTTTGATTTAATTCTTCACATTGGAACACTAGCGGGACTGGTAGGATTTTATAGGACCGATCTTTCAAAGATTTTTAGATCACTTATCTATCCTCGTTCGATGGAGATTGGAGAAGTAAAAGAATATCGCAACCTACTAATGCTTATCATAATGGGCACTATTCCAACTGCAATTATCGCTTTCGGATTAAAATCATTGTTTGAGTTTTCATTTTATGATTTCTTTTTACTGTCAATAGGATTTTTTATTAGTGGTATATTTATTTTCATAACAAAATTTTTTAAGAAAGGCTCAAGAAGTATAAATAAATTCGATGCGGTTCTCATTGGAATTGCCCAAGGATTCTCTGTTTTCTCAAGCATTTCTAGAAGCGGTATCACCATATCGTTAGGAATGATTCGACAAATAGATCACTCTCAATTAGTCAAGTTTTCATTCTTATTGTCTATTCCTGCAATCATAGGAGGTTCTGTGTTTGACTTTTTATTAATGAATGATACCCAGGTGTCCGCAATAGGTAATATTCCCTTACTCTCGTACATTATGGGATTTTTGTCTTCGGCCCTAGTTGGATATATAACGATAAAATTATTAATAGATATTGTTAATAAAGGTAAACTACATTACTTTGCGTATTATTGTCTGGGCTTAGCGCTGATCTTGTTAATTTATTCATTCTTGTAATTCTATTTCGAGGAATCCACTTAGTATGTATCCATTGCCTATAAAAATAATTAGCTTTAATCATTAATATCACAAATAACAAGTAGAATTAAGGTTACATCTGGAATTATTATCTATTTTCATAAACCGATCATAACTCGATGGAAATTATAAAACCGTAAAAATGCAGGATAGTAATGCAGTTTCAATTGTATATAACCATGTAATCTTGACACCCAAAATATTTCCGATAGTGATATCCAGATATGTCATAGTGAGTAAGTAAATCAATAGATCAGGCTTTTTATAGTATAATAACCATGGCATTTTACAGACCGAGTAATCTAGAATCCACAAATAAATAGATATGGAATAGTCTTTACCTCCCATTATTACCAACCATTCCATTTCTATTTTTAAGATAATAAAATCAACCATCAAACGAATATATCAAAAATGGCTCAGATCTATACACTATAGTAAACATTTAGATAAATAATTAATACATTTAGAGATTAGAACCATTATGGAAGAAAGACGATTTCTCCATGAATTGTGCACTAATGCACTACAAGTTGATGATTCTATTGAATTTGCTGGTGTAGTAGATTCACATGGCAAGCTTTTAGTTGGTAAGTCGAGAGATATTTATTGTTATAATGATTACTACAAGAAAAGGAAAAATAACTCTTGCTTGAGGTATTCTAACTCTTATGGTAAAGCGGTTTTCAAAGATAAGGCGGTCTCGGTTAACAATATAAAAAGTATTGTCTCTCTTCAATCAAATTTGTTTAAAGATCAAACTTTATTCAAGCTTATCAATCTCAATGATGATGTATTTATTGCTTATATATCCATAAATGAATTAAATGACAAATTTTTGTATATCTATTTTAGTACTGGTGATTATTTAGAAGACGTATTGATACGGTTAGATTCTACCTTCTCTTGATATATATAAAATTATTGTAGCTAAGACACCGAGATCTTCGTTACTACAAAAGAAGGAAGCTTAAACATCCCAATACAAAATAAAATAAAAAAATTAAATTTTGATAATTACTCGACAACAACAACAACATCAATTAACTTCTTTTTGGTAGCTACATTATAGTATTTGTTTTCCTTTCTAAGAAGTTCCAAAATTTTTCCTGCTTTGTTACTGGTTCTTCTCAAATAGTCAAACACTAGGGTGCAGGATATTTTTCCTATTATTTTGATTATTGAATTATAGATCCTCTTTATTACCTCGTCTTTTACCTTTGATCTCTTGTTTAATTGCTCTATAGTGGATTTAGAATCACTTCTGATTACTAAGATTTTTTTCTTACCTTTTCTCTTTAATTTTTTTTTGAATGCTTTGAGATTGTCTGATATTGCAAAGTATACTGCCAGCATCTCCATCCGTTGTACCCCAAATCTTTCGTTTTTCTTGTATGGTTTTAGGGTTCTTATCTTGCTTTTGTTTTGAAAATGATTATGCCAAGAAATATATCCAGAAGGTGAGCCGTCTACATCAATTGCGATAAGTATGTTGCGCAATCTGATCTGCTATTTATTTGGTATGAATATAATCATTATCCATATAGTCATCATAGAACGTATACTTTAAGGATTCCCATACCGTTTGAAACATGTAGCGGTGTATACTGAAGTAAAAAATTCTGCCTTGGAGTAGAGTGTTAGTGTTCAAGTATGTTGCTAATAAACAGTATTTATTGTTATATTATTGAGCCAATGACCATTCAATTATTATCTTTGAATGGTCACTGTACAACTCAGATGGAAAAGAGTAGATCTCATAAAGCAAGATTTGACTTAACCATTATCCTGATGTTCTATATAGAGGTATTATGATATTAGTTCGAGTGAGTAGATAGTTA
>DATELO010000096.1:0-3617 GCA_035276505.1 Candidatus Nitrosocosmicus sp. | reverse complement strand
CAGCAATCAATATCTCAGTCACAAGCATCAGTACAAAATGCCTTGTGTGCTTCTGGTGGAACAACTTTCCTATCATGTAATAATGTTAACTTCCAAAACCAGATGAACACTGGAAACAACGCATTGGCTCAACAAGACGATGATGACGATGACCTAAAAGGTGGTAACTTTGCAGACCAAAGCATCACCCAATCACAATCCTCTAGCCAAAACAGCCAAGTAGTATCTGGCGGTGACTCGATAGGTTCTGGTAACAACATTAACGTTCAGAATCAAGAAAATTCTGGTAGCAACGCAGCTGCACAGAACTAATTTTTGTTATAACTCTACGAATTTTAGATTATATCCATTTATTTAACCATGAAATTCAAAAGAATGTCTTATGTTCCAGCATCACAATAGTTAATTCTTGTCATGTAGATAATACAGTGATTAATATAAATAAAAACAAAGTTTGAGTTATATAGTCAAAATTATTTCTTACAACGGAAATTTCATAATTTTAATTTGAAATAATAATTGAGGCAATCTTAATCTTGGATCATTCTCTATTTATAATTTCACAAGAATCGTTAAATTTTAACTGCGAAAATTTTCTTAAAATATACTATGACATTTTACAAAATTGATTTCGGTAATTGTTTATGCTATTAATCATTCAAAATGCGAATATAGCGATTAGTGAGTGAAAGACATGTAGATGGTAATCTTAGAATCGTGGGGAGTGTAAATAGATTGTCTATATTATCAAGGAAATTAGGCTTCTTAAAGAACAACAAAGAGAATTCACAAGAAGGATATAGTTTCTTTGGAGTAAGTTATTTCGGTCATAATCACATGGTAATGCAACAGAACAACGAAAAAATTAAAGTATTAAGCAATATGAATTCTAACGACGCATTTGCATATCATCTTTTAAACACTTTCTCTGAATGCTTTGATCAGTATCAACAAGATAAATTGAATGAAGAGCAATGGAATAACTGGAAGATATGGATGAAATTAACATTCCAGCATCATAGTCTGATGAAAATCTGGACAGGCGACCCCACTTTGAAAAAATACTTTAAATCTGATTTTCAAAAGTTTCTTGAAAAAGAAATTATTGCAATAACTCTCTTCACAAATTAAAAAAATCAGTCAATGAACGTAAGATGAGAATTTTACACCTATCTGATTCTTCATTACCTGATTGGAGGATTGAAAAATCTGCATATAGTTCTAAAAAAAGGGGTGACGCAGTTTATTTTGGAGGTAACAACCCATTCAATCACAAATCTATTTTTGACAAAGTTTATGATGTAAACTGGAGTTCAAAAGCTAGGAATAAATTTCCCTTCTATTGGAACTCCGTTAAGAAGAAAATATCTGGTGTTATAAAGGAAGTTAAACCAGACATTATCCATGCTCATAATATTTTCTCTGCCGCTATAGTCAAAGAAATAGATGACTATCCACTCGTGTATGACAACCATGAATATTGGACAATGTATACCAAGACTCAATTAGAGACTTTTGAATCGTATAAGAGACAAGGAAATGATGATCTTAAGCATTTGAGTCAAAATCTTTTCAGAAAACAAATTAATAATAGATTTGCAAGAATTTGGTCCAAGGCTGAAAAAGAACTAGTGGAAGAAAAGCCTACTATTACAGTTTCCAACTCTATCGTTGAAGATTTACTTAAAATTGGTAAAAGAATTTATCTAGTACCAAATTTTCCCACCTTCAAAGAAGTTGAATCTATACCTGAACCTCTCTACCATGAGTCCGCAAGTTCCGTTTACGCCGGGGTAGAATCAAAAGGTCAATTTGCAGTCAGTCATCGAAATATTGATGGCTTATTTAACATTTTCGAAAAATCCAACATTGGATTATTGTTTGTCTTAGGCTGGAGTGACAATTCTTCAATCAAAGTAATTTTTAGAGGATATTTGAATAAGGAACAAATGTATCAAGAAATGCAAAATCATTCAGTAGGGTTAATACCTTTTAAGAAACATTGGTTTCATCAATATAGCAGTCCCAATAAAGCATATGAATATACACATGCAGGACTATTTGTATTAAATACGCTCGGCTTGAAATCAATTACTGAAACACTTCAGGAACATTGTATGCAATTTGAAAATTATTCTGATTTAGAAACTAAAATGGGTGAACTGTTCCAAGACCTTGATTTCTTACACAAGAAACGATTAAAGGTTTATAGATTTGCCCGTAATCACCTGCTGTGGGAACACTTTGAACGAAACATTTTTGATTGTTACAAGATATGTTAGTCGTTATGAAATTAGGTTGACTATTTAACATCTTGTTAATCACTTATACTAGCAATTTAATCAAATTCCACTTTAATATCCGATCCTTAAGATAAATTCATTACAGTTGGTATGAGAACCTAAAACCTCTGCTAGTATTATTTAGTTGTGGTATTATTAGTAGTAGGTAGGGTTTGATTTAATCCCGAAACAATTGTATCATTTTTTTCTTCAGCAGCAATGTATACGTCCTCATATGCATTTCCTGTAGGCTCATCTATGCCAGATAATATGGTAGCTTGGACATCTGCTGGATGGAAAATCGAAGCAAATAGAATTCCTGTAATCATTAGTGCCAATCCATAAAAATTAATCTTCGCTGTTACCATATTACTTCAATATCAAAACATGCTTATATTTTTTGATGCAATTAAACAAGGCATAAGGTCCGATCCTTTGTCCAGTTCTACAAACTCATTCTTAAAAACAAATTTCCTTATCCTATAATCCAATCTTGCTTACATTTTTGAGATCTTGTAGGTGTAATTGAAATATTTTTAAAGATCGATAATTGCTAATCAATCATATGAAAATTATAGGTAGATTAAGCATACCCATCTATTGTTTCCTGTTTATTTTTGTAGGTATAGTAGGATCAACTCATGTACTTTCAGAATTAATTTCAATATCTCATGCTCAAAGCAACGATACAGTTGAACAAACAGAGTCGTTTATTTATGATAATCCTAATCTCGGGTTTACATTAGAATATCCTTCTGATTGGTCCAAGGAAGAATCCCTTACTTTTGTATCTCCGCCTCCAACATCTTCTCTTCCTTCTAAAGATACATCCAATGGCACAATATCAGCAACTAATTTGACCCCTGAATCTATTGCGGTGACTACTGAAGTTCTCATTTCAAATATTACTTTAGAGAAGTATAGTGAATCGGCCATAGGTTTGTTGGAAAGCCAATTTCCTAATTTTACTTTATTAAACTCTTTTGAAACTACCTTATCTGGTTATCCTGCTCACCAAATAGAGTATACTTTTTCACCAGAAGGATTGGAGCTAAAGAATCTACAGATTTGGGCAATAGTTGATAATATTGTCTATGCAGTAACTTATGGTGGAACTATTGAGGAGTTTGATAGTTCACTACCTGTATTTGATAATTTGATTCAATCATTTCAGGTGACTGAAATGCAACAGTAATTTCTATTTCTTCTGTTTATCTATAGATTAGGGAAATTGTCGTTCTTTAGGACTATATCATCTGCTCTCCAATTGATATTAAAGGAGAGTATCGGAAATTAATCATTAACATCAAAAATCAAGTTTGAGGATACATGTAT
>DATELO010000095.1:0-24781 GCA_035276505.1 Candidatus Nitrosocosmicus sp. | reverse complement strand
ATTTTGGTGGTTAATAAATGTATTATTTTTATCTTTTGTATAAAGATTTTTTAATTTTAAAAAAAATTATATAATTTTTTTTGTTTTGAGCAATTCAGCGAGCAAAACAGCTCCCTTTGCAGAACCCATTTTTTCGTTATGGGTCAAAAGTACATATTTTATTCCGTTTTCAAAGACAGAGTCTTTTCTTAATCGACCCACAACTGTAGTCATTCCATCGTTAACCTCTCTATCAACTCGTGGCTGGGGTCTTGTGGGGTCATCATTGACTATTATGTAATCAGTAGGGGCAGTAGGGAGTGCCTTTATAGAAACGTTATCAGAAAATTCAACCATTTTCTTTTTTACAGATGACGGGTCAGCTTTTTCAACAGTCTCAACGAAAACTACTTCAGTGTGACCATCAGATACGGGCACCCGCGTACACGTACAACTAACATTGATGCTATTGGATGAAATTTCCTGTGAAGAAGTGTCATATGTTCCGAGGATCTTTTTTGTCTCAATTTGGACCTTTTCCTCCTCTTTAGGAATATAAGGTATCACATTGTCTAATATGTCTAAAGCAATTACACCTGGGGATCTACCAGCACCAGATAGGGCTTGCATAGAAGTCATAAAGACATTTTTGACTCCAAAATTATCAATAAGCGGTTTTAGAGTTATGGCTAGTCCAGTGGTAGTACAATTCGGCAAAGGTGCAATAAATCCCTTCCATTGACGATCTTTTTGTTGTTTTTTAAGAATGTCTGTATGATCGTCATTAATTCCTGGAATTAGTATAGGTACATCAGTTTCATACCTGAATGCGGCTGCCGTACTTATTACAGGAACATGTTGAGCAAGTTTTGGTTCTATTACTTGTGCGTCATCAGATTCAAGTGCAGTAAATATCAAATCAAAGTTCTTTGGATCTATATCATCTATCTTTGAAACAACTTTCTCTCTAATATATTCAGGAACTTGTTCTCTATTATGCCATTTTAGTATACCTGACTGTGGATCTCTAATTGCATCGATGTATTTTTTACCTGCAGATCGTTCAGAAGAAACGATATGAGTAAGGTCAAACCAAGGATGTTTGTGAAGTGCAACTACAAATTCCTGGCCAACCGCACCTGTTGAACCGATTAACGCAACTTTAAGCATATGGTTAGAATAAGAGATAAAACATTTAATAATCCTTTTTAAACAAGTTTTTGAAATAAAAATTATTGATGTTAAAGGCACTTTCTGATTAAAATGGATTTTAAAGAAAACATATTTGATTCAGATTTGCATGATTGTCAACACGGCGGAATCTACTCTGTAGATTCTTCTAAAAGTCCTGTACAGATTGACTTTAGTTCTAACTTAAATCCTTTGGGGATATCAAGAAAGGTTCTAGCTAGGTTAAAAAATAACATTGCGATTGCATATAATTATCCCGATCCAAAATGTGTAGACTTAAAAAAAAAAATTTTAGAACACATTGGATCTCAATTGGATTTTGATATCAACCATAACCTGATAATAGGAAATGGTGCAACTGAACTCATTCATTATTTCACGTCTGCATTTGTAAAAAAAAGGGCCCTCATTCCAATTCCTACTTTTTGCGAGTATGAACTAGCGTGTAGGCGTAAAGAATCCATTATTCACTATTCCCATTTATCAAATGAGAGTTTCCTGATCGATTCTGATTCCATTATTAGGGTTGCTAATAACCCTCACAATGAGATCTCCTCATTATTTTTGTGTAATCCAAATAACCCTTCGGGAAAATTTCACAAGGAAGAAATAATAAACATTATTGAAAAGATAGACAGGAAAATAAAAATTCTTTTAGATGAATCATTTCTTGAATTTGTTGACCCTCAAAAAAAAAATACAAATAATCTTTTCGTGGACCTAATAAAGGAATATGAAAACTTGATTATTTTGAGATCTCTCACCAAAACATTTGGCTTAGCGGGATTAAGAATAGGTTATGCTATATCCTCAAAAATTAACATAGATAAATTAAGCCATCACTTGATTAGCTGGAATGTCAATGCGATTGCTCAAATGGCAGGTATAGAAGCATTACAAGACAAGGAACATTTACAATTAACTCTAGCAAATAATCACTCGGAAAGACAAAGGTTATTGCTATTATATGGAAAAAGCTATAAAGTAAGAGCTATTCCTACGGATACTAATTTCTATTTAGTCGAATTGTGTAGTACTAAAATGAATTCCACCTCCCTGAGAGATAAATTAGTAAAGAAAAATAAAATACTTGTAAGAGATTGCAAGAATTTTACAGGTATGAATGATAAATTTATCAGGGTGGCCATAAAAACTAGAAAAGAAAATGATATTCTTGTAAAGGCACTGGAAGAGGCACTATGAATTCAAAATTGTTGATGATTCAAGGGACATCTTCAGGCGCAGGAAAAAGTATAATCGTTACCGCCTTATGTAGGATTTTGACCAACAGAGGATTCAAGGTCGCTCCTTTTAAATCCCAAAATATGTCATCCTTTATTCATAAAATCCATGGTTCTGATAAAATAATTGCAAGAGCCCAAGCTGTCCAGTCTTTAGCATGCAGAACATATCCTGATCCAAACATGAATCCAATCCTGCTAGAGCCTCAAGGAAATTATGAAAGCAATGTTTATGTCAATGGAGAATTTTTTTCGAAAATGAAAGCTCATCAATATTATTCAGATTTTGTACTACAAAGAGGTTTTAAGGTAGCACTAAATGCCTTTAAAGAATTGCAAAAAAATCATGACATAATTTTATTAGAGGGGGCCGGCTCGCCGGCTGAGATAAACATTCAAAAATATGATATAGCGAATATGCTCTTTGCTAAAAAAGTCAATTCACCTGTCATAGTGGTGTCAGATATTGAAAGGGGAGGTTGTTTTGCAAGTATTATAGGAACTTTGATGTTGTTAAAGCCAGCCCATCAGGATATAGTGAAGGGTTTTATAATAAACAAATTTCGTGGTGACCCGAAGATCCTGATTCCAGCGATAAGAAAAATAGAATACAAAGCAAAGAAACCTATTTTGGGTATCATTCCTAAAATTGATCACAACATTCCACAGGAAGATTCGCTTGATGGCGATGATGACACTGAAAACAAGAAGAAACCTCTGTCCAGAATAAATTTAAACAAAATCGTTAGGAAGGGATCTCCTACAGATCCAAGTCTTGATTTATTCTCTTTCAATCAATCTAAACTAGACCACGAAATTGATAGATTTGCTGTCTCGGTAGAGACATCTATTAATTTTAAATATATAATGGATAGAATCATCAAATGAAAAAGGGCATTAGCGAATATGACAGTAGAGTGGATTGATGAAATTGTATTTACATTGATTATTGCCATTGTAATAGATGCAACGATAGGTGAACCACCCAACAAACTACATCCAGTTGTCCATTTAGGTAAAATAATAAGCTTGTTTACGAGAATAACAAAGCTTGCATCTCATAAAAAAGGAACAAATTTTGAAAAGGTTATGGGATCGATAGTGGCAATAGGACTGCCCACTTTTGTTGGTTTAATTATTTATTTTATTAGCATACAATCATTCCAATTGTTAGGTTCAATCATATTTGTTTTACTTTCTTCTATAATATTGAAAGTTTCGTTTTCAATTAAGGCTATGGACAATCATATTAGTATTATCATCGATGAGCTGAAGAACCATAATTTAGACCAAGCACGCAAAAACCTTGCAAAAATAGTTAGTCGAAATACCGATTCATTGTCAGAATCAAAAATATTGTCAGCATGTATTGAGTGTGTTGCAGAAAGCTTTGTAGATGGGATACTATCTCCATTATTTTATTACGGATTCTTAAACATTCCAGGGGCAATGATCTATAGAACCATAAATACCTTAGATTCGATGATTGGATACAAGGACGATTATCACAAACATTATGGATGGATGGCCGCAAAGTTGGACACATTAATGAATTATATCCCTGCAAGGATTTGCCCGGCATTCTTGATTCCCGCTCTCATGATTTGTCGAAAGGATTGGAAAAATTCAGTAAGGATTTTAAAAAGAGACAGAAGAAGGCCAGAAAGTTCCAATGCAGGAATTCCAATGGCCATTATGGCAGGTGGGTTAAATACGCAATTAGAAAAACCTAATCATTATAAACTTGGTGATATGGATGAGAAACCCACTATCCAAAAATGCTTGTCAGCGTTAAAAATCACGAAGATTGCGACCTTTATTTGTATCACAGGTTGCATAACTCCCGTAATGATAATTCTTAATTATTTGAGTTGGTGGAATATATTTTTTGGTCTATAGAGAATTTTTAGGCACAATTGCGTTTTTGACAATATTACCTGTAGGAAGATCATCCAAGAACTTTGAAATAGAAAATATCTCCAAGAATATGTTTTTGTTTCCAATTGTTGGACTACTAATTGGATTTTTAACTCTACCAATCATAGTGGCTTCAACATATTTTTTCAATCAATACATTGCAGCATTCATAGTCACAATTTTCCTAATAATACTAACTGGTATGCATCATACCGATGCCTTGGCCGATTTTGCAGATGGAATAATGGTCAAAGGAAATAAAGAAAAAAAATACCAAGTAATGCATGATCCTAGAGTTGGCTCAGCAGGGGCAGTTGCAATATCAGGATACATCCTTGGAATGACTCTGGCCATCGCTTCAGTCTCTAGTATCGATAGATTAATGATAGCAATAATTGTCTCTGAAATTGTTGCAAAATATTCAATGGTATTGCAAGCAGCCTATAGCAATTCTGCATGGGAAGGCTATAGCTCTCAATTTACTAAAAATATGAAACCTATAAAGAAAATGATAATAGCTTCAGCCGTTACTGTTTTCCTAATAGTGCTAATCTCTTACTCAAACCTCATTGTAGGATTTCAAATCCTGATTATTGGAATAATTTGCTGTTTTATAATTATGTACATTTCAAATAGGAATTTTGGCGGAACATCTGGTGATGTGATGGGTGCCACAAATGAATTCGTCAGACTAACTTCATTGATATCACTAACTTGAGCAAAATCCAATTTTTTTAAACAGTTCAATCTCATAAACTAAATGCAGGTCTTTTACTCCCTCCAGTAATCGATAGGCGGTGAGTTTCAATTCAATCCATAGTTAGCCAAATTCATACAGGGTTGCAGAATGTATTTAGTTAGTAACCAAATACTTGAAAAGTCTAATGCAATTAAGATTTAATTGAGCAACTCTAAAAATTTCAAACATCCTGACAGATAATTTGTTTAGCATCTATATCGTATTGACAAATTAAAAAAATGGTATTCAGAAATATATAAGGAAGAGCAAATATAGAAGGTGGGGAAGTAGATGATTTGACTATTTGTGTTCTCATGTGTGGCGGTAAAGGTAGTCGAATAAATGCTTACTCCAAAATATCTGAGAAAATTACTGAAAAACCTCTAATAATATTAAACAACAAACCGTTGATTGAGCATATTGTTGAAACTCTGAGAAGTTCAAAGAAAGGATTTAGTATATTTGCCGCTGTAAGTAGTAACACAAAAGAAACTGAAGTGTTTATCAAATACAAGTATTATAAAATCGTAACAATATTAAAGACAATGGGAAATGAGTATTCAGAAGATTTTACCAGTATCGTTAACCTTTTTTTGACAAAGTCCCGAATTAGAGAACCAGCAATACAATATCCTCAAAATAATTTGTTCCTGCGAAACCAAAAACAAATCAAGGACTACTCAAAAATCATATTCTTGCCAATTGATATTCCTCTGATATCTGCAAGAACTATCGAGAGGATTGCAGAATTAAAGCACAAAACTGCATTGATATCCATAGTTATAGACAAGAATATTATTATCGAAAACAACTTTTTACCCACATCTTACACGGTAAATATAGATAAGAAGGATTATTGTTACACAGGTATTTCAGTGTTAGAATTGGCTTTCTTTAAAAATCAGAATAAAAGCCTAAGTGGTAATCAAATAGAGGAAGAGGCCATCATTTTAAATGATCCCGAACTTGCATACAATATTAATACTATCGAAGACTTGAAGAGAACAGAAGAATTTTTTCTAAAAAATAAGAACAGAAATAACTAGAAATAGATCAATCCAAAGTTTCTAGTATGTTACCTGTAATTTTTGCTTGTCCACCAGTATTCATTAAGAGTTCCGAATTGCAGGATGGACATAAAACAGTCTTTGTACTGTATGTATACAAGACTTTAATATTCTTGCAGGACTCACATTCAACTTTTACAAAGTTACTACGGGGTTTTGGAATCATAATATTGTGTTTTTTCATATCAAATCACTTTCAATTAATTTTACTATGCTTGGATTTCCAATTTTCTGATACGCATCCCTTGTTTCATGGTCTTTCTTTGGCAGGTCTTGCAAGTGTACCTCAGAGTAACTTTTTTGGTGGTTTTAGCAGTCCTTTTTAATTCTGGGAACTTTTGACCACCGTATCCTTTTTTATCCTCAGCGTGGCGTCTGGCTCCCTGGGCACCTTTTCGGTCTTTGCCCTTCTTATAAGTAGAAACAGCCTGAACAGTATGAGTTTTACATTTTGGGCAAAATTTGCGCAGCTCTTTCTGCATCTTCATAAGTAAAATCTGTCCGCAAGGGTAATTTAAAGTAAATATATCTACATTGCAAAATATTTCCACTTTTCATCCCATGCAAAAAATATTAAATTGCTTATCTAATTTGATAAAATATCATAATATAAATAATATTTATTGCATAATCTTAATTTCAGTATAGAAATAATATAATACAAAGCTTATATACATGCACGAGCTATAACCCCCTAATGTTGTCATTCTTACAAATTGTTATAAGTCCTGAAGCTTTTGGAGTATGGATACCGTTAGCTGTTGGTTTAGGAATTGGGCTAGTTTATGCATTAGCATCGGCAGCGAGAAGGGCAAGATAAGCCTATAATTTTTTAAGCCAAAACATTTTTTTCATACTCATAGATCAATCTAGAAATCACTACCTGGGATTCTAATCCCATGTTAGAGATTGAATACTTTTTGTCAAAACAAGAATCGACACTTTCTGAAAAATAACCCTTTGGAAACCCCCCAATAACTACGCATGGGTTAATTTGAGCAGAGAGGTCTATAGCTATTGATTCTAGTTTTCTGTATCTGCCTGTAGTTGATAATCCCACCACGATCTCGGATTTTATGATCTCTCTTAAAAGATATTTGAAATTCGTTTGGGACCTAATTTCCAACAAGATTCGATCATCGTCTGAAATTATCTTCTTGTTCTTAAGTAAATTCAACATCAACCCCTCAAATCGGAAATAAGACTTTGGAATTCTCACATCGTCACCTACAAAAATAACGTTATTATTAATAGTATGGATAAAAACCCTCATCAAGTTATTGCGGTATAGCGGAGTAGAAAGGGCGTTTATCAAAGCGATATGAAGTATATCTGGACGTCCTCTCTTATGGAGATCTTCCAATCCGGTAGAGATCATCGCAAAATGATGTAAGGATCTATCTAGTAAAATGTCACTAGGTTTTTTACCAGAATGGCGAAGATTTCTTAGCGAAGGATGTCGATACAGATTATCCGGAATTGTTTCTAGTGAAGCATCAGCTATTATCAAGTTTAGCAAATGGAATGAAAGTAAGAGAATTAGAAATTATTTAAAGATATATAACATTGCAGTCCTTTATTTATGTGAAAATCCGAGAACATGAAAAAAAGCACCATAAAGCAGATTGCACTACAAAGAGTAAGGAATCTGATTGATAGTGCACTTTATTCTAATGATGAATTTTCTCCGGACCATATCAAAATTGCAAGGAAAATCATCTCAAAATATAAATTAAAAATCCCATTTGATTATAAAATACTATTTTGCAAGAATTGTAAAAAGTATATAATTCCTGGAAGGGATTCAAGCATAAGAATAGGTAGGTCAAACACGAAGGCTCTCAGAATCACATGTAAGCTTTGTGGTCACACTTATCGAAAAATAATTGATAATTCTAACCTAGAAAAGACCAAATCACACCATCGTCGTATTGGAATGAACAGCTGAGTTCATTACCATATCAAATGGTGACAATAATTTACGGTTTGCAAAATTTGCAAAGAACAAGGATTATAAGGGAAAATTGTTGAATTTATCCTGTAATAGTAAATGGCAAAGGTATTTGATGTTCCAGCAAATGAATTGATATCAAAATTAACAGATCAGCTTAAAAAAGATAAGAAAATAAATCCTCCCGAATGGGCCAGCTATGTAAAAACTGGTGCACATGCAGAAAAAATTCCTCAAAATAGAGACTGGTGGTATACTAGATGTGCTTCATTGGTAAGGAAGGTTTACCTACATGGTCCAATAGGAATTTCAGATTTGAAAAGTTACTATGGAGGAAGAAAAAGAATTGGCTACAATTTAGATCATCATAAGGATGCTGGTGGAGCGATTATCAGAAATGCCTTACAGCAGTTAGAGGCCTCCGGATATGTAGAGAAGAAAGGCAAAGGTAGAATGATATCAAATGAAGGAATGAAAAGAGTAGATAGGCTAGCCACCGAAATATTCAAAGAAACATCAAAGGCTGACAAGAATTTAGAAAGATACGCCTAAGAGGGAGTAGCTGACATGTCAAGCCCCCCACAACCTCATCAACCCTCTGATGATGAAATTAAGAGGCAGCACGCAGAAGCGGAGGCCATGAAGCAAAGAGCGCTAGCAATGCTATTAGATCCAGAGGCAAGGCAAAGACTTACAAACGTAAAGATGGTAAAGCCAGAACTTGCTGCGGCGGTAGAAAATTATTTAATAAACGCGGCTACATCAGGTCGGCTTAATAGGGCCCTTACTGACGACGAGTTAAAACAAATACTATTAACCATACAGCAGCCCAAAAGAGATTTCAGAATCAATAGAAGATAACCTAATCTAAATTACAATTTAATATACCTATTCATATATTTCATTAATATAGTAAAAAATAATATTCATTTTTGAGTTAACTATATTAAGGTTTTAAAATATCATCCTCCCATGAAGGCAGCTGTTTTTAGAGAATATAATAAAGATCCAACCCAAGTAGTCAAGATTGAAGACATTGATGTCCCAAAAATAAAATCAAATGAAGTTTTGATAAAAGTCGAATCTGCAGCATATAATTATAATGATTTATGGGCAATTTGGGGAGACCCGGTAAAAACTCCACTTCCTCATATATCTGGTAGCGATGTTGCAGGAACTGTTGTAGAGATGGGTGAAGATGTAACCAAGTTTAAAGTAGGTGATAGAGTCGTCTCCCATTCTAACATGAGTTGCAGAGTTTGTGATCAATGTACATCAGGCAGAGAATACGACTGTAAGGAGAGAATGATTTGGGGATTTCAGACAGGTCCCTTGTGGGGGGGCTTTGCCCAATATACACATCTTCCAGAAGTAAATGTAGCAAAATTGCCAGAAAATGTATCATTTGACGATGCTGCAGCAATGTCTATGGTTGGTATGACAGCCTGGCATATGTTAGTAGGAAGGGCCAAAATCATCCCAGGTCAAACAGTTTTAATCATGGGTGGAACAAGCGGAGTAGGAATGGTAGGTATCCAAATTGCAAAATTGTACAACTGTAATGTAATAGCAACAGCAGGAAATCAACAAAAAATGGATAAATGTTTAGAGATTGGAGCAGACAATGTAGTCAACCACAGGGAAGCTGATTGGTATAAAAAAGTGAGAGACATTACAAAGAAAGAGGGAGTAGATGTTGTCTTTGAACACATTGGAAAGAATGTATTTCCTCAGGAAGTAAGTCTCCTAAAAATGGGCGGCACCTTAGTTGCAACAGGAGCCACCACAGGGTATGATTCTACAATTGACTTGAGGTACTTGTTTTTCAAAGGAACTAACCTCCTAGGCTCAACACAAGGAACCAAAGCAGAACTAGAACAAGTAGTTTATTGGACTAGTAAGGGAAAATTAAAACCAGTTATTCATACTTCTTTACCGTTTTCAAATATGGTAGAAGGTCACGTTATGATGGCTGGCGCCGAACAGATAGGAAAGATAATTACTAGTCCTCAAAAACTTTAATTTTTTTATATCCATTATTAAAACTACTATTGTGGGAAGATCAAGAAGTTTAATTTTCATTCCTGGGAATAATCAAAGATTTCTAGAGAAGTCGAAAGGGATCAATTCAGATATAATATGCTACGACTTGGAAGATTCTGTACCACCAGACGAAAAAGACGTTGCTAGAGGATTGGTCGAGGCAACAATCAGTGAGCTCCCGAATATTAATTCAAAAATAAAGAAAGAAAGAATTATAGCTGTAAGAACTAACTCTCCTGATTCAAAACTAATATCAGACGACCTGAACAAAGTAGTCGTCGAAGGACTAGATGCAATAGTCATACCAAAAGTAGATGAGGCATCACAAATATTAGAAATCTCAGAATTAATAGACCGACTGGAAGTCGAAAGAAATATTCCAAGAGGGTATTTAAGAATCATGCCTTCGATTGAATCAGCATTAGGAGTAGTTAACGCATTTGAAATAGCAAGGTGCAACGAAAGAAATTCATCTATTTTATTTGGTATTTTTGATTTTCTTCATGATATGAAAATAGACACTCCTGACATGGATTTACTCAGCAGCTACATGTATGCTCGTGCTAAAGTACCGGTTGACGCACGAGCGGCAGGTGTGGATTCTATCGATTCTATATGGCAAGATATCAATGATATTGATGGGCTGAACAAGGATTTAAGGTTAGGAAAAAAATTTGGCTATAATGGTAAATGTATTATCCATCCCTCTCAAATTGATCATGTTCATAAAATATTCAACCCTTCCAAACAGGATATCGAATGGGCAACAAAAGTAGTCCAAGCTTTAGATAACGCTCAAAAGAGTCTTGCAGCCGGCGCAGTTAGATTAGAAGGAAAAATGATAGACGCTGTTCATTATAAACAAGCAAAGAGGATTCTGGACTCGACTAATTATTAATTAAATAAAAAAGCTTGTTCAATAATCTTCAAATTATATTTTGGTATCTTGGTATTTGTGTTTACAGGAATAACCCAAAATTTAGCGGTAATAGAGGAAATTAAAAAATCGACTCTACCAAATGACGGGCATTCTGAAACTATTTCTGACAAAGGCAACCACCATACAGAAATTACACTTCGACTGCCGGATTTAAAGAATATCAAAATAGGTGATAGTATCTCAATTAATGGAGTCTGTTTAACTGTAGCATCACTAAGGAACACGAGAGCTACGTTTCAGGTCATAGATGAAACCATCAAAAAGACAAATCTCATAGATTTAAGGAAAGGAGACAGAGTGAATATTGAACGAAGTTTAATGATCGGAGATAGATTGGATGGTCATTTTGTGCTGGGGCATATAGATGGCATTGGAACGATCAAAAAAATCGAAAAAGGCAGAAAAGGAAGCAAGATAAAAATCGGAATTGCAAACAAAAAGCTTTTACCACTTATAGCACAAAAAGGCTCAATTGCCATCGATGGCGTAAGTCTAACTGTTGTGAATGTGAAAAATAGTACAGTTGAAATAGCGCTTATACCGCATACTCTAGAGAATACAACCTTGGGATTAAAACAAGTGGATGATACAGTAAATATCGAAGTAGATATATTATCACGGTATTTGTCTAACATCTACCAATTTTCTGGTAATAACAAGCAAAATAGTAAGATATATTAACTTTGATAGTGAAAAATAATTAATTGACCAAGATATTCGAGGCAATAACTTCGTTACGAGAAGGGAATTTTGTCTTAATCCACGATGACGATAACCGGGAGGACGAAGTTGATATGGTGATTTCTTCACAACATATAACCCCTAGGCATATAGCTACAATGAGAAAAGATGCTGGAGGTTTGATTTGTACTGCAGTATCAAAAGAAATATCTACAAAATTAGGATTGCCATTCATCTACGATGTATTGAATATTTTTGGAACAGCTAATAAGACTATATCCTTAATAAATCAGAATAGTTCTCCATATGGGGATAGGCCCTCCTTTTCAATAACCCTTAACCATGTCAACACATATACTGGAATCACAGATAACGACCGTGCTTTAACCATTTCATCTTTAGCAAACATTTGTTCAGGATTGAATATGGATGCAGATCTAGTCGACCAACAAAGAATTCTCGAAAAGTTTCAAACAAGCTTTAGAACGCCTGGTCACATCCCAATTTTAATAGCTTCAAAAGGATTGCTAAATGAAAGAAAGGGTCATACAGAGATGTCTATTTTTCTTACTAAAATCGCAAATATGACGAATGTAACAACAATATGCGAAATGCTAGATCCCCATAATTACAAAGCTCTTTCTTACAAAGATGCGGTCGATTACTCTAAAGAGAAAGACCTGGTAATCATTGAAGCAAAAGAACTAATAGCATATGCAAAGTCATATGGAAATTAGTAATGAAAGTTAGAATAGGGATTGTAGTTTCGGAATTTAATAAAGAGATAACTATTCCCATGCTCGATGAAGCCAAGAATTTCGCAAAAGTTCTCGCCACTTCAAGAATTACATACATTTGCTTTGTGCCAGGTGTTTTTGATATGCCAATTATGATTGAAGAATTACTTAAAAAAAAGGAAGTCGATGCAGTAGTTACTTTGGGAGCGATAATAAAGGGAGAGACCAGTCATGACAGATTAATTGCAAGCAATACCGCCAAATCAATAATCGATCTTTCTTTAAAATATAATAAGCCAGTTTCATTGGGGATAACAGGACCGGATATGACATTTGAACAAGCAGAGGCTAGAATAGAACCTGTATCGCAACATGCAATTCATACTGCAGTATTAATGACAAAGCGATTAAAAGATATTAGGAATAAAAAAATAAAAAATAGAGGAACAAGACCATCTGTATTAGTAGTAGATTAGTTTTGACATGTCAAATAACAGTCATCAAATTAGAAGGCTATGGTCCATGGACCCTTAAACTGGGTAGCGATAGAGAGTATCAATTGCAAATGCTACAGGCCTTGATATATGCAGATCTACAAAAATATTTTTCAGCAAAGAATGGATTAGTATTTTCTAATCGATTTGATGAATTTGTTGCAGTTACCAATCAAATTACCCTACGTGATCACAAGGCAATTCTTGACAAGATTTCAAAGAAAAATAGTAAAATAAAATTTTCCATGACTATAGGAACTGGAAAAACTCCTTTAGATTCGGATAAAATGATAAAGAGGATCAGAATGGGGAAAAACAACTCAATATATGATAACATTTTTGCAATTGAGAAAGAGCATGTACAACATGAGATTAATTACAAAAACAACACTGACCAAATTTCAAATCATAATCATGGTGATATTAAAGATTTGAAAATTATCCATATAGACGTAGAGGGTTCTACTTCTATAACAAAAAAACTTTCTACATATGAGGTTACAAATCTGTTACTAAAGCTTCAATTACAAATCTCAGATTTGTTTTTAAAAGAGGATAGTTTGACATTTTTCTTGGGAGGAGACAATTTCATGGTGGTTGCCACTAATGGCCTTAATATTAGTAAAATTACAAAAATAATCAACAGAATCATGAAGTCTTTTGATATAAAGCTAAACTGCGGAATTGGAAATGGTAATAATGCTAGAACCGCTGCAAAGTTTGCTACAAAATCTTTAGATCAGATAAGAGAATATAGAAAAAATGGCATGACAATTAACGTTTTTGAATCAAATTGAGAAAGACCGTAATAGCAAATTCTCAAATCCTATATGGTGAAGAACTGGAATTAATTAATAGAGGATCAATTCTTGTAAACGAGCATGGCATAATAGAAAAAATATTAAGAAAATCAACAGACAGAGACTTTAGTGGTTTAGTTGATTCAACTACTAAAAAAAGTGAAACTAGAATAATTAATGCAGAAGGCTTTGTTGTAATTCCAGGGTTCATAAATTCACATGTTCATATGGGAGATTCGATTGGAAAAGACATTGGAGCTAACTCAGATTTAAATAGAAGAGTACATCCTCACTATGGTATCAAAAGAACAATACTAGACAAGACTCCGAAAACGAATTTAATTCAAATGATGAGAAATACGGCCCTGTCTATGATAAATAAGGGGATCACGACTTTTGTAGACTTTAGGGAAGGAGGATTGGAAGGTATAAACCTTGTACACAAAGCAATTGGTAGTACACCAATAAAAGGAATTATTTTAGGTAGAATTGACTTTGGTAAATCTTCCGATTATAATGCAGGGTTGGATCAAATGCATAAGGGTTCTGACCAAGAATATTTAATTTCAAATAATACAGATTCATTACTTTCAACAAAAAAAAATATAAAAAGAAAGCTAGGGAAAAAAGAGAAGGAGGAGGAGGGAATAGAGAACCAAAGAAACAATATCATCGAAACAGGCAAGAAGATTTTAGAAAATTGTGATGGTTTCGGAATTAGTGGGGCAAATGAAAATACTGACGCAATGTTGTCACTGTATAAGAAACTCATTTATGATCATAATGCCAAAAATACAAATCCTCTAAAAAGATATAAAAAACCAATTCTTGCAATTCATGCCGCTGAGGCAGAAACTACTGTAAAAGAGTCGATAAAAAAATATAAAAAGACTGAAATCAAAAGGACGTTAGAAATTTTAGCTCCAGATATTTATGTTCACGTTACCAATCCAACTAAACTTGACCTTAATTTACTTCATAAAAATAGAAAAAAAATTATTGTTTGTCCTAGAGCAAACGGTATCCTAGGAGTAGGATTAGCACCTATAAAAAAAATGCTTGATCTTAATTTTATACTTGGAATTGGAACAGATAATGTTATGCTCAATTCTCCAGACATGTTCAAGGAAATGGATTTTTTGATAAAGAGTCAAAGAGGGTTTGAGAAAGATTCTAGTTTTCTTAATGCCAAAGAGGTGCTAAAGATGGCTACTGTAAATGGGGGAAAAATTTTTGATATAAATACAGGATGCATTAAAAGGGGATATCAAGCAGACTTATTGTTCATAGACAAATACGATCTGGATTTATATCCAATGTGGGATCCACATATGGCTATAGTTAATAGATGCACGGAAAAACAAGTAAAAGCTGTAATGATAAATGGCATGTTAACTAGTGAGAACAGTTATTTTGACTAATAAAATGAAAGTGATATTAAATGCAGCATCTAGTATTGACGGGAGAATAGCAACATGGAAGGGAGATACTAAAATTTCATCAGAGTCAGATCTCCTTCGAGTTCATAAATTAAGGTCAGAGGTGGATGCAATTTTAGTAGGTATTACCACAGTAATTAAAGATGATCCGCTACTAACATCTAGAAAGATACCAAGTGCAAAAAAAAGTAATAAGAATCATTTATCTAGAGCAAATCCAATCCGCATAATAGTTGACGGGAAGGCTAAAATTCCTCTTCAATCAACCATTGCAAAGACTTCAAAGAAGATTGAAACAAGAATCGCAGTAACAAAGAATGCACCATTGAAAAAATTACGAAAGTTACAGGAATTGGGATTGAAAATAATGGTAATTGATCATGATAAAGAGGATATTGGAAGAGTGGATTTAAAAAAATTGTTTGATTGTTTAGAGGAAGACGGAGTATCCAAAATCCTCGTGGAAGGAGGTGGTGAGATCAATTGGTCTCTTATAAAGAACAATCTTTTTGATGAATTGATCGTTACTATATCACCAGTGATTATTGGCGGGAAGAAAGCCACTTCATTAGTTGGTGGAAAGGGATATGATACAATACTTGAAAGTACTAAAGTGAAGTTATCCAAGATGCAGAAAAAAAATACAGGCGAAATAGTTCTTTATTACAAAAACACAAACAAGTTAGGACAAATTAAGAGCGAGAAAAAATAAGTTATCTAGTAGAGTCTGTACTTAATTGTTCTATTTTGTATCTAAGCGCGTCCTTTAGTTTGCCATTATCTACCATATTGAGAGGTTCTTTGCAATTTGGACATTTGAAGAATAACTCTATAGCGTAATCAAATTTAATTCTGTCACATGCAGAATTACCACAGTGGTAAAATTCAGATGATTCTTCATATTCAAGTCTGTTTTGTAACCTTTCTAAGATCTTCTTTTTCTGATTATCAATAAAATTATCAACGTGGTCTCTTTTTGCTCTCCACCTGTAGACAAACCAGCCCTTTTTTTCATCTTTGACTCGAATGCCCGTTATCAAAGCTTTTCCAAATAAATCGTAAAGAACCTTTCGTATTATATTGATTCGAAGACCAGTAGCTAGGGCTATTTCCTCATCAGTTGAATCTTCAGTCTTCAATAATGCTTTAGCAACTTGGTGATATTCGTCTCCACCTATCAGCGATGCAATTTTTATAAAAGGATCCTCGTTGCTGTCAACACTTTGCATAAAAGTAATATAATATCGCAATCTAAAGATATATAGTTTTCCAATCTTCTAAAACCATTCAAATTAATCCAAGGACACAGAAACACATACACGTTTGAAATTACAACTGTGAGCCTTCTAATTCTCTACTAAGAGGCGATATCGTAGATGTTGGTGACTGGTTGTAATTAATACCTAGATATAATACGTTGAATTCCAAATTTAGTTCTCATTTAAAAGTTTTTACAAATTCACTATCGTGAGTCATTTTCCTGAATAGAGTTAAATCAGTAAGAATATTAAAGACTCTCTGCCAGGTCTTAGGCTCAACTGACCTATTATTGACAACTTGGTGTCCTGGTTGACAAGAATGCTATTTTGGATTTGACTCAATTAACTGTTAAATGAGGCGACTGCCCTATAGACGAACTGAAGTGTCCTGATAGCCAAAGTTTTTTGATACGGTTCCATGCAAAGAAAAAAAGATTTTCACTACCATATGATCAAAATATTTAAGTCTCATATCCTGTGAGATGAATGTCATGAATTTATAATAATAATCGGTTCGCTGTTGTTTTCAGTATAAGTTTGGATATCTTAGTAACGGTCCTTCTCTCTCTAAGTGTATGAATCTTTTGGCTAGTCCAATAGCATCTGCAGTTGGAACTATCTGGAAAGCCACATACACCAATGCAAAAATAGAGACAAAGTAGGAATGGAAATATGATTTTAAAATTCATATTATTTGATGCCACCATTTTACCATCAAATCTAAGCATACTATCCCTTGCTAAAGAGAATTAAGCAAGATTCAAATCCATTCCAATTAGGATAAAGAGTAGCATCACAGAGTAGGTGATCCACCTCAATAGCACAATTATTGCACCACATCTCTCTTTTCCTTTATGCATATGGTCTACATCATTTAAAGGAACATTTCAAAGAAGAACACATGAATAAAGGTGCCCCCATTTCTTTAAGGGACTACTGCTTAAAGCACAAGATCACTCGCATACTGAAAGTATAAAAACTAAGTTGACCCTTTTTTACAATCAGAATTTAACTCTTTTAAGAATGCATAAATCACAGAGTAGTCCAATTCTTTTCGATCGTCTTGCTTATTTGCTGCTCTAAATAACTGCTGAGACATACTTGTCATTGGCAAGACCAAACCAAGATTATGAGACATTTCCATGACTAAATCAATGTCTTTTAGCATGTTCTTTAGAAAAAATGATGGAGGATAGTCATTGTTTATCATCATCTGGCCCTTACGTTCACTTATTCCCGTTTTAAGCCTTGTGAGATTAAGTATCTTCAGATATAAATTGGGGTCGATACCACTGTGGTTGGCCAAGAGTAAACCTTCAGACAATGCCAGGGTTATTATAGCTATATTCAGATTGAGTGCCAATTTTATGCTATTTGACAATCCATTGATCTTTCCTAAATAGAATATATGTTTAGAAAAATATTCTAATACAGGATAAGCTTTATCATACGAGTCTTTATTTCCAGATACTAACGATATTAGCTCTCCATTTCTTGCATCAGTTGGTCCCCCCATTACTGGGACACTGAGAAAAGTAATTCCATCTCGCTTATTTATCAGATCCGAACAATTAGCAGATTGTTTGGGAGTAACAGTGGTGCAATCAAGAATAATTACTTGTTTGTTACTGCTATTTACAACTCCATTTTTGCCAAATAATACATCTCTCAAAGCATCATAATTGGTAACACATGTAATTATGAATTCTGTATGATCCGTTAAAGAACTAGGATTATCGAATATCTTTGCCCCTCGTTTCTTGAGACTATTAAGTTTTATTTTATTTCTCCCATAAATATTCACCTTGACATGATTAGCTAGCAATCGTTCTATAATACCACTACCTAACATTCCTACTCCTATCACTCCAATAGAATTATCGCTATCCGGTGACACTATTTTTCAGTTTAGCCAAGCAGTTTTAAATGTATGTTTATGATACTGTTTCAACCATGAAGAATAAATAGAAATATGCAATTAAATAACTAATCAAAAATGACTTTTACCTTATTAATTGGAAATAACTTTATCTCTAATAGTCCAAAAAGTATTAGATATAACGACAAAATTTTATTTAGTTTAGGGCAGCACGAGGATACAAATATTCCAAATATCTCAGTTAATGTATTGGATCAAAGTAACAATCAAGTAGTGAAAGTTGAAAAAAATGTTCTTGAAGAGTGCAGTCCCGAATTAATAATTAAAAAATCGGATCCAGAGCATATACTTATTGTTGACAAAGCTGGAGAAATAATTTTTGAATCCAGAATTCTGGATAACAAGACTATTTTAGTAAGTGGAATTTTTTACATTGATGACGCTAGGCTAACAATTACACAAAACTACATAATTCTACCAACTGAAAAATGGATAATGCATGATAAGGTAAACTCTAATAATAAAGATGTTGCAATCACCAACGATGGTATAACATCCTTATTATGAGAAAAAGACAAGATGCAAATTTCCTACCCTCGTTTTTCTTTATCCACTATCCAATTTCCAGATCTTTTCTTTAGTATCAGTGTGCCTACAAATTTCCCGCTACTGTACACCTTACAATATTCTTGACTCATTCCAAAAAAAGATTCTACTATATTACCTTTCTTGTGATATCCTGCCTCAACTACCCTTATGTTTAGTTTTGAACTGACTTTTTTTATGACATTTCTGGCAATGCTCCAATCACCATGCCATTCAATCAAATCGAAGGTCCCAAAATTTAATGTTTCAAGTTTATTGGTTGTGACAGAAACCTTGAAAGATTTATTGTTCTTGACAAGATACTCATTGATCCATTTCAGAGCTAAGTCGCCTTTTCCCTTTTCAATTCCAAAATTATTTGCACTGGCCAAGAAATATCAAATTAGTATTGTATAGGTCTCTATAAATGCATATGAAAAAAGGATTAACTACGACGAATTATTGAATCCTCTTAAGTACATCTTGATAATTTGTTAACGGTACTATCTTGACTGTATTAAAAGTAGAGATTCCTGACTCGATACATAGTTGTTCTATATCATGAGCACTATTTGCCTTCACTAATATGATCCACTCATGCTCTAATACTGACATGTAAAACCCATTAATTTCGCTGATACCATATTTGTCTGAATTAGACTGCAATTTGTTGTAGATTTCTTTAAAAATCTCCTTGCTATCAGAATTATTAAGCGGACAAGATTCTGGACTATGTATAGCAAATATGCCAAAAAGTCTATATGAACTCATGAAAATCTTTATGATGTATCCTGTATATATATTAAAAATATCCAAATTTTGATGGTACAGTCCTTATTCGCGAATAATAGAATAGCCACGCTTTTTTGACAAAACCATTAATAGATATATATAAGATTATTTAACCTAAAAGAAGGTATTTTCGTAAAAAAAATTGAACGATGAAATAAGGTATAAAAAAACATTAAAGTATCTAATTATTTCGATAGTTTCGAGCATTTTAGCTGTTGATTTAGGGATTCTATTCATTTCTGATGCACATTTACAACATGGAATAGCAATAATCTCCCTTAACATTGTAGCAATTGTTGCAACTATCCTTGGTATAGCGGCGGTGTTAAGGCATGGACTTGGTGGAAGCCATGGAAAATCATACTTATTTTTAACGATAGGGATTGCTTTTTGGTTTGTAGCAGATTTAGGAATCATGTATTCGTATTTTGTATTAAAAGTAGATGAATTCAAGCAGATATCCTTGCTGGATGCGTTTTGGCTTTTAGGATATGTTTTTCTTACACTTCATTTGCTATCAATAATTAAAACTATTAAAATCAGAAATCACACAATTACAATAACCATCCTATCAGCAGTTGTGGTAGCATTTATCGTTGTCAATCTTGTTAGTCTTTTGCCTACTTCTGACTTTTCTCCAACAAATGACATGGACCAATTCTTAAAAAAAGACTATGAATTCCAAGATGTTGTTATTACCATTTTGTACCCTATACTTGATTTGTGTTTGATTGTTCCTTCTATTACTATCTTGTTAAATATATATAGGGATTATCAACATGCGATACCTTGGATGTTGGCATCGATCTCGTTGCTAGTGAACGCCATTGCTGACAACGGATATACAATTCAATATATCGATGGAATGCCATCAGCAATACCATGGGATCTTTTCTATATTGCAGATTTCATAATTATGTCCGGGGCCCTTTATTGGTATAATAAATACCATATATCAGAACACATTTTAAAAAGAAAGAATAAAAAGGAATGAAGGTCTCGGCTTGTCAAACAAGCATAGATTTAATCCATCTTAGGCTTCGTTATCTGAATTATCTCCGGCATCGGATTCTTCCTCATCTTCTTCTATCTCATCAAAGTCAATCTCATCCAAATCATCAGCCCCTGCTTGTTCATCCTCGTTTTCGTCATTCTCTACACCGCTATCGTCATCTTGTAATTCGTGGGTTTCGTCCTTAATTTCATCGCGCTCTGCCTCTTTATTACTCATTTACCGAATCTTGTAAACATAAATGATATAAAAAAATATTGATTTAGCAAGAGAATCATCTTTTGTACTAACATATCGATTCAGGTTTGATAATTGTGCAGGTAGTATTGAAAATAAGGCTTAATGATTCATTGATCTCTTTTCCATCACCAAGATTGATCGCTACCCCAAAATTTCTCCTAAACATGTTTTCATTATAATAATATTGTTGCCATTTGTATCCATAAGGATACCATTCGAACTACTCGATATCAGATTATCGCCTATCGTGCCAAAATGGTGTATCCGGATTGAACTATTATGAGTAAGAACTTTCTTCTTTTTCCCTCCGAGTGATTAGTGATCATCTGGTAGCAAGAAACAGGTTTTCATAAAATGTATGGCCCGTTTCTTCGAAGCCATGATATTTTTGTCCTGTAATCTTGCATATTGTCAGCGACCAATTTCCAAAACCGAAGTGAATGATTATGTTCGATCAGGTGGCTTACCTCATGCAAAACGACGTACTCTATTATTTCTAAGGGCGCTTTCAATAAATGAATATTGAGATTTATTATATTATTATAAGTAGCACTACCCCAACGACTCTTTAGATTTTTTATCAAAATCTTTTTTGGTTTGACTTTTAAAATTTGCGAATATTTTGAAATCAGGGGACCGAATATATTCATCGCTCCGCCAAACAGCCATTGTTCATAGTACCGTTTGATATTCTTTTTTTTAGTATAAGCAGTAAATTGGTCATTAGAAAATTGAAATGAATGATAATTACTATCTACTATCTTCAATGGATAGTTCTTGCCTAAATAAGGTAAAGTTGAATTGTTACTATACGTTGGCACTCTAATTGTTATATTAGGATCATTTTGTTCCTTTACTTTTTGTTGGATCCAAGTCGCTTTCTTTGTTACCAGAGACTCTATGCTATGAATGGTTGTAGACATAGGCACCTTAAGGCAAATAACTCCGTTAACTATCGAAATTTCACTAGTTTTTTTTCTTCTGCTCGACCGAATTATCTGAAACTCCAAAATCCTGTTGTTATGGATTATTTGATGTCTTGAACATGACAAATGAGGAGATAAAGGAGAAATGTCAGTCATGGAATACAAATTAAACTAGGGGGTCATCTTATTATAAATTTAGATACAAAATTTTATACAAGTTATTAAATAAGTGCTGTGCTGATAAGTCTTCAACCTTAATAGCAACAAATAGTCAAACTTTGAAAAGGATAATAGATTGGTACTTTGTTTCTCATCATTGATTCGCCATCTGTGTACAGATTCAACAAATCCACATTTAGAAATTAGAATAGTGAAAAAAATTTAAACAAAATCTAAAATTGATTTTTGAGCGCTTCTTGTAGAAACATCTATGCGTGATAGATTCGAAACTTTTATTCCTAACTTTCGAACATAACTTGGATATATCTTTCTCAGATTAGGAGTATTACTGAGATCGTCAAAATCATTCTCAAAATTAAATCGATCCAACAACGTCTCGAGAATAGAACTAATACTATCTCTTGTCCTTTGATATGACGAAAAGGTGAATTCTCGAGTTTCTATTGAAAAGTTAGTTCGAACCAACTTGATTCCAACAGTTTTAAACACGTATCCTTTTCTTACTAGCCTGTTGTAAATATCGTCTGTAAGGCTATGGAGGAGAATCTTAAGAATTTCGTCTCTATCATTAATTGGCTCTAAAAGAGTTTCTTCACTGCTTAAGGATAAATTATCACCTCTTGGAACAACCGGTTCACTTTCCGTACCGTTGGCAATTTGCCACATCCAAAGGCCTTGTTTCTTGCCAAATTTTTCCAAAAGTTTTTGAACATCATTTTTTGATAATTCGCCTATAGTATTGATACCCATGCCTTTCAATGTTTTGGCAGTTTTGGTTCCGATACCTGATACTCGGTCAACGGTTAATTTGGATAAAAAAGTCAATGCGTTTTGAGGATGAACTATTGTAAGCCCATCAGGTTTTTGAAAATCTGAAGCAATTTTTGCAATTGACTTGTTACTTGCCACTCCAATTGAACAGATTAGTCCATTACACTGTTCGCGTATTGAACTTTTGATTTTTAGCGCATATTCTTCCAAGCCAGATGTGTTGACGGTTTCACTTGCAGGACGAGATTTAACCTCAGAAAATGGTTGTTGCTGATGCGACCTTATTTCAGGTGAGTGGCATAATGTAGGATTTGGTTTAGATGGTGGAGGTATTAGTGCATTCGAAGCCCCATTCATTTTACTGGCATCATCATCATCGAGCGAGGTATAATCAAATTCATCAAAGCGCTCAGGTAGAGATTTTTTTTGCTGATACAGCACTAATTTATTAGTGCAATCAACAAAAGCCTCGTCGATACTAGTCTGTTCTAGCACGTCAGCATATTCTTCCAATAACCTCATTACCTGTTGAGAAACAGAACTATAATATTCCTTATCGACAGGTCTTAGTAATAGGTCAGGACAAAGTTCTTTGGCCCTTGATAAAGACATTGCAGACCGGACTCCGTACTTTCTAGCTTCATAAGAACAAGAAGCAACTGCACCTCTAGTTATTAATCCACCCTCCTTTTCTGGAGTCATTATCACCGCATGCGCTCTACCCTTTAAAGATGGGTCTCTCAATTCTTCGCATGCAGGGAAAAAGGCATTCATATCTATGTGCATAATGACTCTGCCAGGCCAGATTGGAGAAACAGGTCCTTCTTGTTGCACTATTTCAACACTCCCAGAGGCATTTTTTTCTGCTGAGACTAGTTTTTGGACTAGTTCGCCCACAGGGGGACTTTTAGTAACTATTATAGAATAGTCTAATACACCCAATGAATAACTCGACAATTGTTTTCCTTCAGTTGCTTTTTGTCTTATCAAACCCAGGTATTTGGTCGCTGTTTGTTTGTTGATAAAAGAATTCCCCAGATCAAGGAAAACAAAATTTGCTGTGATTGCTGGATAATAGTATTGATGTGTGGTATTAGACCAAACGAAAGATGATTTGTATCTTTTCAAAAGATTGTAAGTCAATTCCTGATACCATGTGCCACGCTTATTGAAATCAATGACGACCGAAAACCCATGATAGGTACATTTCATTAATGTATCCTCCAACCATTTACGACCATTATTTTGAAGTGATATATAAGAAGGAGGCGACAAAATAATAACGAGAATTTTTTCTTTGAGGGTATATAATTTTTCCAAAAATTCTCCAAGAGGGTCAGAATGGTCATTAGTAGTTGAGGGGATGTTGTAATTATAGGTGCAAGAGCCTGCCGATTTGTCAATAATATCCTGAGGCACCCGTACTGAAAAACGGAAATCCTCTGGGGTATCGTTTGACCATTTTTTGAATGTAGACGAATTTGGTGAGTAATTACTATTTCCAAGATCTATGTGAACAAAGTTGAAAATATTTGAATAGTAGGAAAGATAGTGCTGTGGTTTCAATTCATCTGGATAAAAATTTTTTGCCCATGTTTGATTTTTCCATCCATTGCAACCTACATAGAATTTCATTGATTCTCTTTCCTCTACTAATATCCATTCAGATTACTTCAAATTATTTAATCAAAGTTTCTATTCTAAAAATTTATCAATTTTATTTATTTAATAAACGCAGAAAAGGAATTAGATTATCTTTCATATAGGTCAAGTTTAACCAAATTCTACGGTCTAATGGAGGTGCCTGGTTAATCAAAACTTGAGTAAAGTATTCAATCGATGATTAAAACTAGTAGAATTATCTAATACTATTTTGATATATAATTAAGTTATGTACTAATCTTTAAAAATTTTAATA
>DATELO010000094.1:0-2036 GCA_035276505.1 Candidatus Nitrosocosmicus sp. | reverse complement strand
GATTGTTAAATTCAAAAAAGGAACGAATTTTATCTATTACTCATCAGCAAGATATTGATGGCTTGTTCTGTGGAGCTATCTTGAAAAATGCTTTTCCAGATACTCTTGTTTATCTTACTAATTACGGATATAGAAATATCCTTAATATTGCAAATACAATAGAAACTAATATTACAAAGTCAAAAAAACAAGGCACAATCATAATAAGTGATTTGTCGGTCGATAATACAGAAGAAGCCTCTATCATAAAATCTGCCGGAATTAAGGCAACAGCGAGGGGATGGAATTTTTTTTGGATCGATCATCATGCTTGGAGACCTGAAGTAAAAGACATGATTAAATCTTTTGCAACCGTAGTATTATCAGAAGAGAAAGATAAAAAATGTGCCTCCGAACTTATTTGTGACATATTTGATATTAAAAGAACTGCCTGTACACGGATGGCAAAATTCGCTCACATTGCAGACTTTAGATTGCCTGAACTAAGTAATATGCCTCCTCTACCAGAAATGGTAAGATACTATTCAACATTTTCAGATCATTACAGAAAGTTGCAGTCAATAATAAATAAAGCCTCCAGCGGTATCTTTTGGGATAATGAATTACAAGCGGAATATGAAAGTAAATATCTGCCACAAAAAGATTTAGCAATAAAGGAAGCACTTAAATCTTTGATGGTAACGTCTATTCATGAATATAAAGTAGCAGTAATTGAGGCTCCAAAGATACTATCAAAAGGAATATTGTCAGAATTGGTGTACAATCTTTATGATGATGTAGATATTGTGATCCTATTTTCACCTGATGGTAAAATAAGTATTAGAAGAAAACCAGATTCAGAAATAAGATGCGATCTAATTGCACAGAAATTGAATGGGGGTGGTCATAGTTATGCTGCGGCAGGAATAATAAAGTCACCCATTTATCTGGAAAATTCAAAAACTAGAACAATAAATGTACAAGACGTCATAAGAGCTTTGCAAGTGGTCCTGGCATAAATGAGTCACTTTCAGAATTTACAATTGCAATGATAACTTTCAGCAGAAATAAAATTTGTATTATTGTTTAATATGCTATAACATATTAATAATATCAAAGTCAAATAAATCAAATGAATTTGAATAATCACTATTTTAAAAATTCAATTAGTAACTTCTCAACAGTAAAATTTTTCTTTCTTTCGTTAATAGTTGTGGCAATGATGTACTACTCAAGCAATAATATAACTCCTGTTTTTCCACAAGAATCACCATTGGTAGATGATCCCGCACTAAAACTAGATCTTGTAGTGGACGGATTGCAATCTCCGACTAGCATGGCATTTATTACTGATAATTCAATCCTGATAACACATAAGGAAGGCACAATATCAAAATTAGACCTTGACAACCCAACTATTTTACAACCAATACTAGAATTAAACAATGTCAATAGTAAAAATGAAAGAGGACTTTTAGGTATAGCAATTGGAAACAATATTATTGATAATTCTACAAATAATATCACTCAAACTGAAGAATTCGATGTATTTATTTTTGTTACTGCAACTGGTATTCAATCAGATCAACAAATGCAGGAAACTTCAACAGCAGCATCCAGTAGTGACGAATTAAGAAATAAGGTTTATAAATATACATGGGATGGAGAATCTCTTTCAAATCCAACAATTATTTTGGATTTGCCAGCCGGTCCGGGAACTAACCACCAAGGAGGAAAAGTCAAGATTGGGCCGGACAATCAATTATATTCAATAGTAGGTGAACTCCAAAGGGAGGGACAGTTACAGAACATGCATGATGGACCTACTCCTGATGATAGTGGTGTTATTTTCAGGGTAGATCCAGCTGATGGCTCCGCCTCAGTTAATAATCCATTCATAGAAGCAGGTGACAACATTGATAGCAATGGATTATCAAAATATTATGCTTATGGGATAAGAAACAGCTTTGGGATGGACTTTGATCCTGTAACCGGAAAATTATGGAACGCAGAAAACGGTCAAGATCTATATGATGAAATAAATCTAGTAGAACCAG
>DATELO010000093.1:0-7242 GCA_035276505.1 Candidatus Nitrosocosmicus sp. | reverse complement strand
AAAAACTCTATAAAGTGATAAGTAGATGAGATCGGATATAGCACATATTAAAGACTAATTGATTGAGTATTAAACTTTCTTCTGCATATTCTGATAGAAATCTCTCATCCTTACAAAAATAAGAATTAATATGGAAAGTTAAAATATTGAATTGAATTAGACAGCAAATTTCTTATTAATCCTATTCTAGTACTACATCTGCGTTAATTGGTTTACCGCTTAGAGGGTTTGAATACAAATTCTAAAAATTTATTATATATGAAATTCCAATTTAAATAAGAAACTAAATTGGGTGATAAAATAAAGTGTTATCATATATTGGTCAAGAAACAGAGCGAAGCATTGGAGATTCTGGAGAAATTGAAAAAAGGCGAAGGATTTGCAAATTTGGCTAAAGAATTTTCCATAGACAAGGGGAGCGGAAAAAAAGGCGGCGATTTGGGATTCTTTGGAAGAGGTATGATGGTAAAACCATTTGAGGAAGCCGCTTTTAAGCTCAAAAAAGGTGAAGTAACTCTAGAGCCTATTAAGACACAGTTTGGTTATCATATAATAAAAAGATCAGGTTAGTATGATTTTTTTTACTAGGAATTTTTAGTTTAAAGCTGGTTGGATACTGATTGCCATAACATAACGAGAGTATTTTTACCAATCTCCTAGACGTTAGCAATCGAATTCACCTTGAGTATAAAATAGCTAAATCATACGGGTTTCTTATTATCATCATTTTAAGAAGTTTATTTGCATTATGACAGCAGTCCAATTTGGATAGATTTTACACGGGAACACGAGTAATTTGCTACCTTATTGGGATCATAATGCAAACAAAATAATCAGGTATGAATGGTAATATAAATCGAGTTCTTCCTTAGTCACTATTGGGGTTTCTTATTTAACTCGAATATCAGAATATTGCGTTAGTTACATAAGATTAACCGAGTCGGTAAACCTCTGTTCTATTTCTAACCACAACAGGATGAAATTAATTGTTTCTCGGTGGACAAGTTTCTCAAAATACTATCGTCAAAACTTAGGCAATCGATATAAATTGCAATGTGAATCCGGATAAGAATATTCATATATGCGACATTTTAGAAGAGCATATCTACAGAAGGCATTTACAATCTAAATTCTATAGCTAAAAATCAACTAATTGCCTTGTAGGCCCAGACAATCTTTTTGTCTTTTTTCAAATAGTTGAATCCATATTTCGGATGATAAATTTTTGCAGCTAGCGAATCAGTTGTCTCAAAAATCATAACCCTGATTTGACTATTTGTTCTAATTGCTTTGGTTAGACCTATACAAAATTGCAAAATATATCTGCCGATTCCAAAACAGCGATATTTTTGATCTATTCCTATTTTATCTATTAACAATCCTTCTGTAACATCGGTTGCATCATCATTTTGCCCCTGTCTCAAAATGTTCAAGTAATTTTTCTGTTTTACTTTGGTTAAACCAACGGAAAAGAACCCAATCCATTCCTTTTCATATCTCAAAGCATAGATTAATCCATTTTGGAGATTTTTTCCAGTTCTAATATGATAATAGTAATTTTGAACGTCCAAGGGGTCATCGCCATTTGATTGAGCAAAATTTAGATCGGGTAACGTATGTTCTTGAGCATTATAGCGGATAAACTTTAGCTTGTCTGGATCAAACTCGAGAATCAGTGTCATTTTTGTGTTTCTCATAAAATTTAACAGATTCTAGAACAAAATCTTTCTCGAGTTTGTCAGGTTCTGACCTTATGTTTTTGGAAAATAGTAAATAATTATCGTAATCTAAAATGACCTCTCTCAAAATGGACAATGAGTTCGACATGATAATATATGCACATTGTCCTATTAAAATCTCAGTATTCGCTGTATCTCACTCTCTAACTCTATCTAGTAATGCCCGTAACACAATCTAATACTTTAAAGGTGTCAATTTGGATAAAAATGGGGTTCTCTGATTTTTATACTACCATTGATTCCTTTATGCACATCACAGCTCTTCATGCATGTGCATAGTTGCCATATTTTGACTACATTCAAATTTCTTTATCTAAACAATTTTCCGTATAGTTTAAAAACTAAGAGAGGAATTAAAATAAATGGTTAAAATAGACAATAAGCATAGAAACAATATTATATTTATTAACTTACAAAATACGTAATTGGGATAGAGAAGAGTGACGATAGAGCTTTCAGTTGGTGGAATAATAAGATATCAATCAACGGAATTCAATAAAGATCATTCCGAATTTCTCCTTTTGAGAAATAAACGGGGATTTTGGGGATTTCCCCAAGGTCACAAAGAGAGGGGCGAAAATGAAATTCAAACATTGCAAAGGGAAGTCCAGGAAGAAACAGGAATTATTGACTTAGATATCCATCAATATATTGGTAAAATTCAGTACAAATACTTTCGAGCAGACGGAATTAGATCTGAGAAAGAAGTAAAATTTTACTTTGCCACAACGCCTGTTAGAGAAGTTGTGATCTCAAACGAACATGAGGGTTTTAAGTGGACAACCTATCAAGAGGCCCTCTCTATGCTTGATCATCGCCAATTAAAATCAATTATATTAAAAGGAAGAAGAAGAGGACTTTATTAGATTTTAGCACTTTGAGTCCTACGTCGCATACTCTAAATGCTATGAAAATAATTTTATACCCACGTATTATAATTACAAGAGGATATAGATTAAAAGATGGTTTCTGGTAAAAGAATTGTTCTAACTGCCGATCGTAGCTTGATGACTAATTATCGAGGTAATTTTCTTTACGGATTTATTGCATGTGGCCCATATGAACTAGTTCCTGAATTTGTTTTCGATAAATTATTTTGTCCTAGCGTTGAAACAGACAAAAATACTGGTGAAATTAAAGTTGCTCAATGTGGTTTACGAAGAATAGAAAGCGCCTTGACCAGAGAATACGATAAGAATGAAGTCTTTTTGGCTCATCCTGAAATGTTGGAAAAATGCATCGGCCCTCAAACCAAAGTTGTTGGAATAAATGTGATGGATCCATTAGGCATGGCACCAGTAACTACTACTATGTCACCAGAGAAACTGTCTTACGTAGCTATGAAGTTTAAAAAGATGTGTGCTTCAATAATCCAGTTAAAGAAAAAATATGAGTTTAAAGTGGTAGTGGGCGGTAACGGCTCATGGGAGTTAGCAAAACCAGAAAGAATGAAAATTCATGGAATAGACACGGTAGTCATAGGCGAAGCTGATGAATTGGCTCTCGATTTATTCCATGATCTAGAAGCTGGCGATGCTCCAGAACTTTTACATACTTTTGTTCGAAATATTGAAAATATACCAGTCATCAAGGGACCAACAATTAACTCTTTAATTGAAGCTATGCGTGGATGTGGACGTGGATGTGACTTTTGCGATGTAAATAAGCGTTCCAAAAAGGATATACCGCTAAATAGACTACAAGAAGAGGCCAAAATTAACATTAAATATGGTTTTGATTCGATTTGGCTACAATCTGATGAAATGTTGCTTTATGGATGCGATAATAAGGATTTCATACCAAACCAGGATGCCATCTTAGGGGTATGGCAGGGGTTAAAGTCCGTTGGCGCCAATTTTATAGGAACTACCCACATGACTTTATCCGCAGTTGCATCCTCTCCTGACCTTATTAAAAGAATATCTCAAATTAATAACATGGAAAATAATGGTCGATGGCTTGCAACTAATCTGGGTGTTGAAACCGTGGCACCTAGAATGGTGAAAAAACACCTGGGGGTAAAAACAAGACCATATCAGCCAGAAGAATGGGGGTCAGTAGTAAGAGAAGGTTGCAAAATCCTTAATCAGAACCATTGGTTCCCCGCATTGACACTTATAATTGGTTGGCCGGATGAGACACCTGATGAGACACAGTACACTATTGATTTAATCCAGGATTTTAGACAGATGAATATGAGAGGACTTGTCGCACCATTGTTATATCAAGACTTTTCTGAAAAGAATTCGATGCACTTTGGAAATCTTAATGAATCTCAATTCGCATTGTTTTGGACTTGTTGGCAACATAACCTTCGGGTAATTAGTGATATAATACCTATAATTATTAGAAACAAATCCTACGGACCAGCAATGAAGATATTCATGGCCTTTTTGATCAAATTTGGAACCTGGGCTATTATGAAATATTTGCGGGGTTTATCTAAGGGTTTGTTTGATGGAAAACCAGCAGAAGACATCGTTGCTAAATATGTGAGACCTCGCTCGGTAACAGCTCCCATGCCACCAAAGCTCTGAAGCTCTTTTCCAATTATTTATGAGAAAGAAATAAGCCACTAAAATTTTATAATCTCAGACGGGTTATTCAAATATAAATAAAAAAGAAGTCTGCTACTTATGGTGTGCTAATTTGATTTATAGCAGCATCTGCTATAGTGTCGCGCCTAGGAGAGATAACTATAAAATAATTCTTATCGGCTCTTTCCATAACACTAACCAATTTGTGTTTCTTTGCAGAAATATCAAATTCATACATACCTTGGTCCAAATTTCCTTTTGTATATATCATCAGTAATGTTTCTCCGGATAACGGAGTAATCGGCACCATAGAAAAAACATATCCTTTGTATGAGCTGATTGGAAGTATTTGTTTCATATAAGGAGCTACTGAAACCAGATAAACCAATACATCCTCGATGGTTTCGAACTCTTCGAATTCAAATTTCATTTATGTAAAGTATTTGGATTGAGGTTAAATAAACTTTCAAAAAGTAAAATAATATTTAGCCGTAAGATTCGAATTTTACGTCAAAAGTTCCATCCTTTCGCTTATTTCTCTCAGTTACAAATCCTTTGGGTACAAGAGAATCTAATACTCCGTCAACCGTACCTTGCCACCCACAAACATAGAAAGATGTGTTTTCTGGAGTTATCTTTTCGCCAACTAGCTCTTCTAATGGTGATTTATCTTTACCGGGTTTTGGTCTCAAAAATGTTTCAACCCTTCCTTTATGGCCATTCCAAGACCTATTAAACCATTCTTGGGGTCTACTAATGCTTGCTCGATATCTGAAATTCCAACCACTACTACTGCTGTCTAAACTTTCTGCTTCTAACTCTGTAAGTAATTCCCTATAACTGAGCTCGTCAACATAGCTGGCTCCATGTAAAACGATTATCTGTCTCTTACTTGCCTTGGATTTTAAGTGCAAAGAGTAGGAGATAAACGGGGCCAGACCTGTTCCTCCACCTATAAGGACTAGTCTCCTATTATCGGGACTACCATCAGGCATTTTTTCATTTATGGTAAATATGCCTGTAGGCTTTACCCAACTAATTTCATCTCCCTCTTTCTTGTTAAACATCTCTGTCGTAAGCCTACCTGGTAGGGGTTTTTTGACCCAGCGGATAACAAGTTCAAAGTGTTTTTTTTGCTCTGGCGGCGATGCTATCGAATATGCCCTCCGAATAATTTTACCTTCTTTAGGTACGTTCAAACCTAAAGTCACAAATTGCCCAGGTTTAAAGTCAGGAACTTGACCCTCATTTGGCTTTATATGAAAAATCGCAAGATCTTCCTTTAGAACTCTTATATAAGAAACCGTTGCCTTATTGTCAACTACCATAATAATCTCTGTTTTAAGCCAAGTTAGTTAAATATTTTGTTTTGTTCTACAGATCTAAAGTGATTAAGTATCGGGATTATCATCGTTGAATCAACTATTCCACCAAGTTTAGTTAAATTTTTTTATTATATTGTAATAAGGAGAGCCTTTATGTCTTTCTATGCATTTCTGACAGATTGATTTTTCCCCATATTTCTTGTGGCAGGGACAATCACATATAGAACTGATATTAGAACCCAAATATTATTCTAGTACCCAAATCCGAACCATATAAATTATTATTATTTGTGAGCTGAATTTCAAAATGGATTAATAATTTTATTAAAAATGTAACAAGTCTTAGACTAAATATCATTCAAAGCAAAGTTGTAACATGATTCTTGTACTTCGGTATTTCAACAAACACTTAACTAGAATTGTATATATTGTAGTATAAAGCCCAATTATTTATCAAATTGTCGCAAACATTCCATCTTCTAGTCTCTAAAGTCATTTTATCATCAAAACCATGTAAAAAGATTTTAGAGTATGACGGAATTGGGTCAAATAGGTTGGTGTTACGAGAACATTCGGGAAAATTAATGTTAAATTGCAAGAATGTGCCTGCGCTTAAAGAAAAAATTGAGGGATTAGGAATTTCTATTACCATAATTAAGAATTTGGATGAATATCAATTTTTGATTTGTAAATATATACCCGATTTGAGTGATCAAAATATTTTCAAGTTTAAATTTCAAAAAATGCGTTTATTGATTTTCTTATTTATCAGCAAGTTTACCCTTACTCTTATTGAAAACAGGGATCAATCATCTAAAATACTACACGATCTAAATAAATCAGGCAATGGTATACTAAAAGAAATCTCTGAATTAATCCAGCTTTTTAGGAACACTTCGACAATTGAAAAACTCAATTTTGATAAATCCAAGAACCTTGAGGATCAAATCAACCTTCAAAAAGATTACTTTATTGATTTTGATCATAATGAAAACGAAGTCAATAAAATCTTATTTTCAATTTATGGTATCAATCAGGAAGTTAGAGAACCCGAAAATCATAGAGATTTTGATGACGGCGAAGTTGAAGATGATGATGAGAAAAATGACAGAGGCTATTAAGTTGACTCCACTAATTGTTGATGGATTTGAAGTAATGTAGGACCTCTTTTGAATGACCTCCTGGTTTTACCTTGTCATAAATTTTTACGATTTTGCCACTAAAATCGATTAGGAACGTTGACCGGTTAACTCCATAGTATTCTTTTCCCATAAAATTTTTAAGGCCGTAGACCCCATACTTTTTAGAAATTTCATTTTGGGTATCGGATGTAAGCATGTAAGGAATTTTCATTTTTTCGCGGAATTTGATATGTGATTCATCAGTATCTGGACTGATACCAATGATTTCTATACTATCGGCTTTAAATTGATCATAGTCTCGGCTAAATTCCTCTGCCTCAATAGTACATCCAGGGGTAAAATCCTTGGGGTAAAAATATATCACAACGTTTCTTTCCCCTACCAAATCTGAAAGATGAAAAATTTTACCTTGCTTATCTTGGAATTCGAAATCATATGGTTTATCTCCTTCCTTAACCTTTGCACCATCTGATCGCAACCTTTTTTCTTCGTCCATACT
>DATELO010000092.1:0-4407 GCA_035276505.1 Candidatus Nitrosocosmicus sp. | reverse complement strand
ACTGTTCACACACTGCGCCTCCCCCTGCACCCGTAATGTATTGAACAATAACAGAAGATGTCGTATGGTTTATAGATGCGACCGGTGACAACTTCTCGCCTAAATCTAGCAGTGGAAAACGAATAGGAGCAGCAAATGCCGTCTTACCGATGTTTATATCGTGCTTCAAAACACCAGAGAACATGAATAAAATTATTATTGATAGTATTATAATTACAATCGAAAGTTGGAATATAAATTGAACCATTAAAATTAATATATTACATAATCATTTAAGTTTGCTGCTCAATCTAATGATACAAAATGCTAAAGCGGCTCTAAAGTAGCGCGTTGGATTGGAAAGCAATTGACAATAGTGGATAATCCTTTTGATCACAAAGATATTCTACACAGTGAACCTCGCTAGTCTACATCGAATCATCTTGTTGCCACAGTCTACGATTTATTTTCAGCCCTTATGTAGTAATAATCTTAGAGCGGGCCCGAAGGGCTTCGATCCCTCGACTTCCGGCTTTCCTCCTAAATCTAAAACTAAATAGAAGGCAGGCGCTCTATCCATGCTGAGCTACGGACCCTAAAAATTGTGACGAGCAATACCTTATAAATTATTGGTATAATCAGCTCCTTCTAACTTCAATTGAATACTGACTGCAAATCCCTGGATACAGTTTTGCCCGTATTTTAATGGTCCAAACAGATATTATATACCCTTTCGACCTATACTTACGTACATACAGATCTAAATGTCTTGTTTAGCATACAAGTAGTTAAAGCGACACAAGAGACACAAAACTATTATGAATTTCCCGTAGTACTTCTATATGTGATTGGACTTATAAAGCCGATGGCAGGATCCTAATAATCTGTCACATGGTTTAGCCCAAAAATCTAAAATGGCCCCATCAGCCTTTATTTACACTTATCTTTAGGTCTATTATACCAGCCGGTGTAAATATTGTAACTATAACAGAAGTCTAGTAGTTATTGAAAGTAAAAAGTCTGGATGCATAATATATTTAGCGTGTCCATAATATCGGATAATAAGAGTTATATCCAATCTTAACTACCCCGAAAATTCCTTTCGAACGATATCTAGCGTCTAAAGCTGCGCTAAAGGTTAATATCTACTGTATGCCATATTAGAGGCATAAGGAACAAAGCAAATCTTTTTAGTTGCGAGGAGCATGGTCACAAAAAAGAGGTGAAATCATAATTGCAGGGAAATGATGAAACCCATAATAAAGAATATAGTGAACCAACTAGAGAACCCTTTGTAAATGAAAAGTTTGTCAGCATCTTTGAGAATTTTTATAGACAGTTGACAGAACTAAATAAGATTTCAACTATAGGTCCCTTCATCTCGCTATTAAATGACCCACAAATAAACATGAATAATATGCGAGAATATGGGAATGTTTTAATTAATTATCAAATTTTCTTAAACAAGTATTTGACTCAGATGATAAATTCTTATTTTCTCGCTTTAGAAAAAGTTTCTGAAGGCATGCAAAACAAAGAATCAGAAGAGATTAGGAAGCATATAATTGACTCTTTTGAAGAGGTTTTTTCTACAATGTTTGAATCTGATGATTTTTCTATAAATTATAACAACCTTGTAAATATTATTATCGACCTGAATCATAGCTATCAAAAATTCTTTGATGCGTCAGTTCCATTTTTAAGCAGACAATCATTATCGAAGGAAGAAAAAGATTTATTATTCAATAATCTATATGAAATAAAGAAAATTTCGCTTGAAATTAGAAATAAATTGAATGAGAAAAAAGATGACTAAAACTATCATAGATTATTACCTTAATGAATGTGTAAAATTTGTAAATAAACCTGAAAATTTCAATAAAATGACCGAAATGAAAAGACTATTGTCGGATATTGAAAAAATAGAAACAGGAACTACTGAATATGAAGTTATAAAGGAAACCAATTTGTATCGGTTATTACACTATAAATCTACAAAAGAACGCACGTATAAATATCCATTATTAATAGTATATGCACTAATCAACAAATCTTATATTCTCGATCTGCAACCAAACAAGAGTTGGGTTAAAAATATTTTAGACCAGGGCATCAACGTCTATTTAATTGACTGGAAATCACCAGGAAAGTTCGATAAATTCACTACAATCGATGACTATGTTAATCTATTTATATATGAGTGTGTGGAACTGGTAAAAAACATTGAGAACATCGATAAAGTCTCCCTCCAAGGATATTGTATGGGTGCAACAATGTCTCTAATTTATACATCTTTGTACCAGAAAAATGTCAAGAACTTGATTACCATAGCACCTGTAGTAGATACGGAAAAAGACAAAACCGTAATAAAAAATATGGCTCAACACATGGATATCGACAAAGTATTATCTCACTATGAAAATTTTCCATATGAACTTCTATACAGCTGTTATGCCTCTCTAAAACCTTTCAAACAGGGAGTAAGTAAATATTTGAATTTATTTGAAAATTTGAAAGATGAAAGTTTTATCCAAAACTTTTTGAGAGTAGAAAAGTGGTTGTACGATACACCTCCGATTGCAGGTGAGACTTTTCGACAATGGATTAAGGACATTTATCAGAAAAATTTGTTTTCTAAAAACAAACTAGTGATAGGCGAAAATAGAATTAACTTGGCTAATGTTAAAGTCCCTTTGTTAAATTTAGTTGCCGACCAGGATCACTTGGTTTCGCCCGAATGTAGTGTATCTTTAAACAGTCTAGTTTCAAGTACTGATACAAATTTGATGAGATTTTCAACTGGTCATGTAGGATTAATTGCAAGTGGGTATTCACAAAACGTAGTTTTGCCAAAAGTAGGTAATTGGATTAAAATCCACTAGGTTTAATGATTCTTGTTAGTTGATTTTTGTTTTCTTGCCAAAGGAATAATAATCACTTGAACCAGATCCCCTTCTTCAATTCCTAAGGCTTGTCTTTCTGCCTCAGGTATTGATATCCTACCTCCACTTTGCACATTCGTTTTGAACATGGCATTATAATTAGTAAATCCTTGAAGTGATGAAAACATATTTTGAAAGGCGTTATATTGAAAATTAGAAAATTGCCTCATCATGTCCTGTTGGAATTCAGCTGTTTTCTCGATTGTTTTCTTCACATTACTATTGCTATCGTTAATCTCACTTTCATTATCGTTGCTCATAGTATAATCATTATTCGATAATTCATTATTTTAATGTTGTAAATTTTGTCCGTCACTTAAGACTCGATGAACTTTTTGATTATCTCGTAAAATTCCTTTGGCTTCTCAACATACGGGGTGTGACCACAACCCTCCATGATATGAGTCTCCACTATGGGCATTTGTTTAAAATATTCCAAGTTTTCGACAGGTATAGTAGTATCTTCCCTTCCCCAAATAACAAGAGTAGGAATTGCGATTTCAACCAGTCTTTTTTGTAATGTTTGATCCCTCCGCATGGCAAGTAGAGTAGAAATTAATGCATATTTAGAATTGGGAAGCCTCATTCTATTGATGTAATCTTTTACCGTATTGTCGTCTACATGGTAACTTGGATTATTAGCCATCATTTGAAAGGCGTTTTGCACATTTTCAACAGTAGGGTATAGGCCAGAGAAAATGTACTGACTCAGAACATAGGTTGGCCTTTCTAAAGTACCTGCCGGAGAAACTAGAATTATTTTCTCAAAAAAGTCTCTATGTTTTAAGCTGTATTCTAATATCAGTTGACCTCCAAACGAGGACCCAATTATTATGGGATTGGTAATCTTTAACTTCATAAAGAAATCTTCTAAGAATTTAACGAAGAAATCCACTGTATATTCGATTAACGGTTTCTCGCTATAACCAAAACCAATTAGATCTAGTACTATAACATTATAATCTCGCAGAAGTGGGAATAATTCTGCCCATCTTTCTATCGATGCACCTAAACCATGTAGTAGGATCAATGTTTTTCTTGCACCTTTCTTTTCAAATCTTAAACATCGAATATTGTATCCTAGTACCTCGACAAATTCCATTATTTCTTTGTCTACATTCTGCTGATTGAATACTAGGCTCATATTAATGATTAGTAATGTATACTGAATATGTTTAATATATATAATAATCAAAAAGAACGATAATATCCATAGGGAAATTATAAGATAAAACTCCATCAAAAAATGTTTCATAAAATAAACATAAAATAACAATTCTTTACGCATGGAATAAACCAGAGTAAAATATTTTGTATCTGGTAGCAACATTGCAATGAAAAAAGCTTACTTGATTCAGGTGCGTTGGGCTATTGGTGATGGCAGGCTGAATACCTCGCCCGAAGGCTTGATAATTACACCTCCATTCCATCAACGCCATCTTCTATGGCCGCCCTTCTCCTTACGGAAGGCTGTCTTTTCTCGGGA
>DATELO010000091.1:0-2449 GCA_035276505.1 Candidatus Nitrosocosmicus sp. | reverse complement strand
TGTTTTGATAGACCCTCCTTTGTATCGAAGGGAGACTCACAATACGGACATTTTAAGTTAGCCAGGTTAGGATCCTTCATATATGCAATAGATTTCGTATCAATAAGGCAAACAGGAGTTCCTTGAAGTGCAGTATCCTCTGAAGAAATCGATATTGTCTCCAACTTTTGATATATACCTTCTCGTGTAACCATCCCCAGAACAGCAGAATAGGCATGAACCATTACCTGTCTTACAAGGTGTTTGTCCATAATAGAAAGTGCTTCCTTTACTGTGGTTTTAGGATCTATAGCTAGTACTGGACTCGTCATAATTTCTCGAAGTTTGACCTTGGATGGATTTCTATCTTGCGAGAGTACCTTGAAAAGTATATCAGTCTTACTTACTATACCTACAACTTCTCCTTTGTGGGAAGCTAGAACACATCGAGCATTTCTGTCTTTCATTAATTTAGATGCTTCCTCAGCTGACTTATCGCTTTCAACTATAATTATATCAGTGTTAAGAACAAATCCTACAGGTGAAGACAGGAGCGAAATTATATTGTTTGGATCACTAGAAGACAGCTCTTCCATAAACAAAGAGTAGAGATGTTTTATTTATAGTTGATCTCTATGATCTATATTACGTGGCTAACTAGATTTCTTTGGTTATATCTAATAAGGACATTAGAAAACTTGTAGACATAAACCAACTCCAAGTCCAAAAATTTATTTTTCATGGAAGGTTCCATCATGCATAAACAGGTGCGTTGAGAAAGCATTAATCGCTGAAAATACAAAATAACACAAAATATTATCCATTATCCCATTTATTTATTTCATGAGCAAAAAGAAATAATGATCCCAGGGCATATGAACAGCTAATAGTATAGCCAGTTTCCAATTAAATCCCTTCAATACCACCTAATACCATTCTTTATATACTAGGTCAAGAGTAATATCATAACGGCGAATCACAATTGACAGGGGCAGAAGACATACGTCGCCATGAATTTGCATTAATGACTGCAGCTCATATTTTGATATGTCTAACTAAAGAAGGTAAAAGTATCAAGGACATTGCAAAGGATTTTGACAATAATTTGGAATTGGTAACTGTTTGGATAGATTACATGGCTGCAATAAATTGGATGTATAAGGATGGTAATAAAAAATGGATAGCCACAAATAATGGAAAAAAATGGGTAGAAAAATACTATGAGATATGAATGCCACCAGTAGAACATCTGATGTGTAAATGTATTTATGATTATATTCAAATGTCTTAGACCACATGAAATCTATACGATCGATTTATATGCCCATTATTTGCCACTTTTGCAACGAATGTCAAAAGAAGGAACATCTTTAATTAATGATTCCCCAAATTTAATTGCTAAAACGCATGATCGCTCATCATCACCAGTATTCGTCTTATGTGACACATGTTATTGGTGCGCAACTTATTTTGATAAGACTAGAATACCAAGAGAGAATAAGTGCCCGCAGTGTAATGCGAATAATAATGAATTTAGCAGCTTTCCTATAATGCCAAATGAATCATTTACTTTTGTTTATAATGATAAACGTGGAGTAGAACTAGAATTTAAGGCCAGGCAAAAAGGTAATTAAGGATACTATGTTGTTTAGTAACTTAATTTGCTATTAATATTATTACAGTAAATGACTATTTGTGAATCTAACTTTGCCATCATCACATCCAACAACAGCATTTACAAACTAAAATCTTATTTTTGGTTGTAGATTTTAACTGTTTGAAGTCGTTATTTCTAATAGATTATTCTAATTAAGGAAAAGTGATCTAGACTAGTTAGGTGGAATTGTAAGATAATGTACTTGCAGAAACCTAACATAAAATGATTAATCGTTACAATCTCATATCTCTAAACATATAGAATATTTTGTTTCGTTAAGTCCAGGCCAGATCTTTATCCAAGAAGCACAAGATACAGCAGTATTCCACTATGCTCATGATGCTCAGAGAGCGAGTTTTGTACAGGATATAAAGCAAGATACAGCCATCATTAAGCAAATCCAGTTTACTGTTGAAATGAAATAAGAATATTAGTGATAAAAAACTGTTATCAGACCACTCAGTACTAGTATCGTACCTTGTTCAAAAATAATTTTGGACATGTAGCATATTTAACCAAATGTTAGAGTCAAGAGGACGATAAAGAAAGGATAGAATTTGCTAATGCAATGAATGTAAAAGATCTTGATATTAGGCTTGATTTGTAAAAATGTTTATGGCTTGAGTCATAATGGCTAGAGATTGTAGGCATTAATAATACGAGTGGACCATTGACCATCTTAATGGATTTCCGTGTTTCTATGACTTCTCACGTGTCATTCTTGGAAACACAGATAGTTAAATATCTTATAGAACGTAGTAATATATGGATACATCTAATAAAGAAAACAGCGATGACACTTACGAGTCTTCC
>DATELO010000090.1:0-3176 GCA_035276505.1 Candidatus Nitrosocosmicus sp. | reverse complement strand
TTAGGATATGATGGTAAGGGCAAACCCAATTTTTCTCCAGTAGAATTTCCCCCTAAATCTGATATTAGTTTTTGTAATCTTTGTTGATGTTGTTTACTTTCCTCTAAATGGTGTTCCAATTGTTGTCTAACTTCAGGCAGACTAACTTCCTTAATTCTAGTTTGCAATCTCTCTACGCCTGCATTTTCCATTGCTAAGGCTCCGTTTAACTCAAAAATGAATTTCTGCGTCACAATTTCATTTGGATTGATTTTTTGCACAAGGAATAATTCGTAACAAACCATTTAAAGCATGATCTTCATAGAAATTATTCACAGTTCAATATTCTTTCTTGAAACTAGAAGTTGAACATACCTCTAGTTACATTAGATATAGAGTATGCGGTAATGGTAAAATCTATATTCATACACACACAGTACTACTACTATTTGATAATTCTATTTGGCCATCTGATATGACAAAGCACGGTAGCTACAAGAATGGATAAGGCAGATTAGTTGCTAACTAGTTTTTTTAAGTATTGTTTTTTGAAGACCAAAATGTTTGTCTAGACTGTTTCCATTTTTGATAATCTTTTAAGATTTGCCTATGATCAAATCCCAAATCTTCATTTTCGATTGCTTTGACATCCACCCATTTGATCGAGGTAGCTCCATCTCCTGCTTTTGGTTCATTGCTAGCACTATCAGAAGATATTTTTCCAATAAACACAGTAGACATGATATGACCTCTAGGATCTCGAGCAGGATTAGAATACACACCTAATATATGATCCAAATCTATGTCTAACGAAGTTTCTTCCTTTACTTCACGTATTGCCGCTTCTTCCGCTGTTTCACCTATTTTTATAAACCCACCTGGTAGTACCATTTTACCTTCGAATGGTTCTTTCATTCTTTTAATAAATAACACTTGAGAATCCTTGTCAATTATTGTATCAACAGTTGGAATTGGATTTTTATGTTCATCTTGTTTTGACATATTCAATCGAAAAAGTATAACAACCGACTTAAGTAATATATATTTTTGTCATGCATATCGTGAAATAACTTTTAAACATTCCACGAGCATATCTGGTTTCTATAAATTATTCAAAAATAATCTATAGATGTGTAGAGTAATATTATAGATAATTTTTATTTGTACAAAGTATTACTTGAAAAAAGAACTATATCATAAAATGAATATAGAAGTCAACCAGTATTAGACACACTACCATTATTTCTGTCATTTCCAGTATTCCAAGGAGTAATAATCAAAGAACCATTCGCTATTGATGGTGTCTTATTCCCCACGGATGAATTATTTCTAGACGGGTCACTTTGAGCAATGATGGTCAATATCCATCCAGATATTGTTGCTAAAATCATAAATATTGAAGCGAAAGATATTATGAAAATTAATTTATTGTTCACAGCATATTTGCTTAAATAATATCTTTTATAATCCTGCTAGATTTGCGCAATTTCAATTAATTAGACTAGCAAGAAGAGGTATTGTCATGTGTATGCATTTGAGATCATATAAATGCCTTGAGAATAACAAAATACCTGTTTACATAAAACTAATCTTTAAACTTTTGAACGTGAAATCATTGGATGAATGGTGAAGGGTCTTTGCTTAATCAAGATTTTTACAATTATTATGATTTTTGAACCTACCAAAATTAGATTTTAATATGTCCCTTAGCCTTCTTCGATAGAGAATCAATGGACATCATTTCTATTAATTTAGGTCAATATTTGTGCTCAAATAACGATCAAAAGTAGCGGAGTTACATAATTATCGTCTATAGGGTGATCATGTCCACCAACAGAAAGAAATTAATTTCAAAGTAGCGAACAAGGCAAATAACTAGAGAATCAAGACTAGTAAACAAAAATGAAATATCAACAATAAAAAACATGAAAGGTAAGAGAATACCTTATTTTTTACCATTTATAGTACTATTTTGTCAATTCTATTTAAGCAATGTTATACTAAATCCATCATGAGTTCAAACATTGATTGGAATGACGTGATAAAAAAGGAAGCAAGAGGTAACAACGATTTTGATCTTGGAGAAGTCCAAGAAGTTTCTAATGGGCTAATCTTGACTCAAAGAGGTATAGGAAACAGAGAGATTTTTAGTATCCCTCAGTATAAGGTAGAAAGTTATGATGGTAAAGCTTTAAGATTTGCTGTTTCAGAGGATGAGGCACTAAATAAGTTTATGAAAAGATTTGATGCCGATTCAACAAGGTCGTAAATGACATAATTATCGAATTATTTCAAATGCTCAAAATTAATATCTCAACAAGTGAATCACCTAGGTAATTGTTCCCCGTCTCAAGATTTTTTTCCTTTGCAATAATAATTTCGAGTCAGTCATCAAGATTAATATCTCAATTTTATAGTATCGAATCACGGTATTCAAATCAATCACAGTATAAAAACTATAAGAACCCAGTATAATTATGACCAACTATTCGACTGAGATAATAGAATGTTTATCATCTTGGGCTCAACAGTTACAAAACTGTGAGGGCGATTCCAAATGCATTGAACAATGTGGCAGTGATCTGAGAAAAAGACTGGATGATATTTTTCCCTCGTCTACAAAATTAGACTTTGATAATGACAAAATCAGCTATATTTTTTCTACGATATTTTTTTTATCTAATCGACTAAATAAAGCACTAATTGGATTAGCTGAAACTGACAAAGCCATTACTAATTTAGTAACTAAAGAACAGACGTCTACAGATCATGAAAGTACTGATCAAGAAAGACAAGTATTTCAGAATACATTAAACAGAGTGCTTTCAGACTATTACTGAATATCATAATAGTCTTCTTTTAAATGAAATACAGCAATTCTTTAACCCGGTATCCCTATTATTAGGATTGGCAAATCAAAGCAGGGCAGGGCAGGGCAGAGCCGTGTGTTTGATACTGTGATGCTTTGAAGTTATTCATAGTAGTAGAGGTTTTTATATAAATAGAAATCTAGTCGTATAGAGCAATTCTTTTGATCGGTGAAAAATTAGGAGGCATTATAATTTGAGAAATGAAACGAAGGTAGGCAAAGAGATCCATTTAAAGAGTCGACCATCTGGGTACGCAAACACAGAAGATTTTGAGATAGTCGAGGTAGAGATTCCAGAAGCGAAAGAAGAAGGTGAGTTTCTAGTTCA
>DATELO010000089.1:0-6015 GCA_035276505.1 Candidatus Nitrosocosmicus sp. | reverse complement strand
TATCTGGCCAGTAATAATAAAATGGCAAAAATGGCCATTTTTCTCTCCAATTGCCATAAATTTCATCGATTGGCCCGAAAATTCGATTCCACCATGTGTTTGAGTGATCCCTGGAGGAATTTGCAAGATCTTGCCAGTAATATACAAATGCGTTTTCAATATACGATGTTGAAGTAGATAACTTTTTCCAAAAATCTAAAAGGATATCTGCGGAGCCCTTCCATGTTCCTCTTTGAATAACATAATTTACTAGTAACACAGCGTTTATTGCTCCCGCTGAAGTTCCTGCAACTATGTCAAACATAGATTTATTATTGTTATCATCAAATTTGAAAAAATCATCATGCAGACCTTTGAAAATCCCTGCTTCATAAGCTCCAAGTGCGCCTCCGCCTTGAAAAATTAATGCCCTTTGCTTATTGCCGTCATGGCATAGACTTGTCCCGTTAACCATTATCCTATTATCCTCATTTTTTGTTTATACACTTTCTAATTTATCCAGACTTATTATAAAGGTTTTGATAATGAATTGCATTGATTAACAATATCATAATAATATTTCAATCTGAATATAGCATATTTATATATTAAAATTATCAATAATTAATAATGTTAAATCATTTTTTGTTGTATACAAAAATATTTACTTTTCTTGTATTTTTCGGAACAATTACTTTTTCAAATCAAGTTGTAGCGACCTCATTTTTAAATTCTGATTCTGTTACCACATCACCATCAAACTTTAGTGGATTAGTAACAAAAGTCACAGATGGGGATACCCTTGATATTACAACTTCAGATGGTGAAACAATAACAATAAGGCTTGCATTGATAGATGCGCCAGAAACCAAGGAATCAGGATATAAAGAAGCAAGGACTTTTTTAACTCAACAGTGTTTGGATAAGGACGCTCAGGTTGATCCAGACAATAATCAAGGGCTTACCTATGGTCGAACCGTTGCAGTGGTATATTGTGAAGGTGTAAACATGAATGAGGAGATACTTGATGAAGATTTAGCTGAGTTGTACAGAGATTTCTGTGATATTTCTGAATTTGCAAATACCAATTGGGCAAGAGAGCATGGTTGTTCTAATAGTGGCACTAATGAAAAGACTGATAATAGCAAAGGATCTGAAGAGGAAATTAATCAGATTAAAAATAATCAAATAGAAAATGCTAGGGGGGGTGATGATTTAGATTGTAATGACTTTGAGGAAAAAAATATTCCAGTTAAGAGCAATGATCCGCATAACCTTGATGCTGATGGCGATGGAATAGGTTGTGAAGGATAATAGTACTACAACAAGAAAATCAGTGTGGGATTTCAAAGATAAAATGACGATCGTTATAATGGAGCGATGGGATAGCGTAGTCTATAAAGTTCGATTACTACGGGCAATTGATTCAAATAAGTGTAACCAATAATCCAACAATATTATTGAAGGATCAATGGTAAATTATTTGTATTTGACAAATATCATACCAGATATTGTTTCTACTCCAGATCTTCTTTTACGCGCAAAGAAATGTCGTCTATACTTACTTTAGAAGTTAAATTAATTGAATTGAATCCATGGTTTTCTAATATTTGGGAACCGTTTTTGGATAAAATAAAGTCCACAAAGGAGATCGCACCATCTGTATTTTTAACAGTTTTTGGAATAGTTATGGAGAACTCAACAGGTTCCCCATAAATTGTCCTATCATGGGATTGCAGAGTATAACTTGCATGTTCATAGAAATTAGAATATGTTGGATAGCCAAGATTAATTTCTTTTGGGAGAACTATATATGGAAGCCCTCTTGATATTGCCTCGTGTTTGTACGCTACAACGGCATCTAACTGTCCCGTTTCAAGTACTGTTTTAAGAGTTTCTTCAGGAAAAATTTGTTCTGGATTTCTATCTGGTCCAAGTATACGCTCTTTAATAGAGGAATCATTGTAATAGATATCTGCCAACTTTGTAGCAATGATTCCATAGTATCCTTTCGGATCAAGCTCCGGATCTGTTCTACCGAGTTTAAATCCACCTTCTGAAATAACATCGTACCATTGTATCTCCCCTTTCCTTGCCTTTTCTAGATCTTCAAAATATTTACTATTGGGGTTATATGCTATGACGATTTCAGCTGTCGCAAATTTTACGAGCCAATCTACCATTGGAGGTGTTGTATTCATTAGCATCACTATTGGAATAGTCCCCGCACTGACAAATACATCCGGTGTCCTAAATCTATCTTTAATCAGATTTGCCACTTGTACAGACCCCTTTCCTTCTCCCTCATAGATATATCCAGATTCATTTTGAAAGGCAGGGCCGATAAAATCCTCGAATATATTTACCAAAGATCCAGCATACATTACAAATACCTTTTTCTGATTATCCATACTAGTACCATATGCCGGTAAATTGTCTTCAAATAAGGAGACACCGTACGATCCCACTAGAATGATTACCAAGATTATAGTAAACACACTCTTGCTTCTCTTCCCTGACTTTGGAAAGTTTTGAAGCACTAAATTGACAATCACAATAATCAATTTCTTTGGAGTATCGTATAATTAAAGATAGAGGTTTGTCATACCGTTATTTACAATAGTATCTAATTACCAGACTTCAAATATTCGATTGTGAAATTCATATCGTGATGTCAAAATGTGCGTTAAAGTAAAATCTGTAATTAAGTTTTGCAAATCCAGTCTAAAATAAAACCTTTAGCTAGCCTGATATCTTTAAAAATGTATTTATTGAATTCGTTCTTAATTGGCAATGGAAGAAAATTAAAAAAATCCAATGTTGTCAATGGTGTACTATTTAAAGTAATGATGTAATCTATGTTTGCATAATACGCCGACATTACTCCAAAAGGTGAATTTTCCACTATTAATACATCTTCTCTAGCCAAATTTGTTTTCTCTAGGGCTGTTGTAAACGGCTGTGGGTCAGGTTTACCCTTTGTTACGTCATCTCCTGTGATTACGATATCAAAGTTCAAGATTCCTATCTTTTTCTCAATTATATGCTGAGATTCTTTTCTTGAAGACCCACTGACTATTGCTTTAATACAGTCGGTCTTATTCAACTCTTCTGGAATCTCTTTAGCTCCATCGATTATGGTTATATTTTCAATCTCTTTGAATATTTTTTTCTAAGTTTACTATTTTGCTAATCAGGTTTTTATCAACTGTTGCCTTTGGTGGATTTATCTTAAAGATCTCATTTAAAAATTCCTCGGCGGGCATGCCCTCAAGTAAAAAAATCCACTTCTCGTCTAAATCGTAATCAATTTCTAATTTAAGCGCTTCATACATTACTTCAGCGTGATATGGCATTGAATCAAGCAAAACTCTATCCATATCAAAGAATATTCCTTTCATCAGTTCTAAAAGAGTAAAGATTTGATTATCTTAATTTTGTTATCGCCTTAATTCAAGACGTCAAATACTTCTGGCGATTCTACTTGAATAACACCATCAAAGATAAAAAGTAATTTCCTCTAAGAGTCGGTTATTTCAACTAGTTCACTGCCCCTTACCTAATAATATTATTTTCCGTATCCATTGTGAGAATTATAAATAAACTTAGTATGGGAAGGTTTTTAGACCTTCTTGTGATGATGATGATGGTGATGGTGTTTGTATTTGCCACAATATTTGTAATTATTATCATGTTGGGCTATGAATACCCTTGGGCTTTAACTGCTTATGGGGACACTATGAATTGGAATACGATGAGATTTGATGAATGCAATATGAATATGAACTATCCAACTAGCTTTAAGACTGAAGAAACTACAAATGAATTGGAAAATAACGCTGACTTTACCATTTATTCTGACGAACCTCATATTCAAGTTTCAGTTGATTGTAACGATTTGGACATAAATCTTTCAAAAGACGACTACACAAATGATGTAATTCAAATCCAAGAAAAGTTGATGGGATACGATGATTTCATAGTACAAGATATTAATTTTACTAAATGGACGATAGATAGCCAAAATACCACATCATTCATTTTTGAAAGTGGTGAGAATGCACACACTGGGGTTGTGACGACTAATGAAATAATCTATGTCCTTCATAAGGATATACCTATTATGATCAAATTCATAGCATTATATACAGAATTTGATTCTCCTCAAATACAGAAGTTAGAAAAGCGGATAATAAATTCCATAAAATTACTCTAATAGATGATGCTGAGGGTTATTTCATTTTCAAATCTATTGTATTTTGATGAAAAATTGTGGGAAAGCGTAAAAGAGACGATGACAAATTATGGAAATATTTTATACCATCTAGTAGATTGAAGTAGGCTTTCTAGCTGGAATACTTTCTAATTTATCTTTAAACCAATTTTTTAAGGCTAAACTTAAACATGCAATTAGGCCTGTTCATAGGCACGCGATAAAGCTTGTATATCTATTTTTTTCATTTGAAGCATTGCCTTCATGACTTGTTGTGATTTGTTATTGTTTTGGTCTTTTAACAACTTAATTAATATTGTAGGTATAACTTGCCAGGATACTCCATATTTATCCTTTAGCCAACCACATTGCTGAGCGTTTGGATCACCTCCCTCTGATAATTTGTCCCAGTAATAATTTACCTCTTCTTGAGTTTCACAGTATACTTGGAATGAAATGGCTTCATTAAATTTGAATACCGGCCCTCCGTTGAGGGCAATAAATTTCTGTCCTTCAATATTGAAATCTATTGTCATCACTGTTCCTTCTTTCATATGGTGAATTTCAAAACCTTCTTTTCCGTACCTAACAACCCCATCAATACTTGAATTCTTAAAAATAGAAACGTAGAATCTTGCTGCATCTTCTGCTTGACTGTCAAACCACAGAAATGGAACTATTTTTTGATTATTTTTTCCTTTATCTTCCCCTGTTCTTACAATTGTTGCTTCGCTCATTGGAAATATACCATTCATATCATATAAAAATCCACATGGGATCAAAAGTATAGCATTGTTGTGGGTATAAAAAGCATAAGCAAATCGATAAAAGAAAGTTTTATTTAGCTAGGGACTAAAGAACTTTTTAGTTTCGAGATAGGCATCCCCTAAAACTTCCGAGGTTTCATTAAGGATTGTTCCAGCCGATTTTGAGTTTATTATTTTTTGAGTAACGTTACCTACAAATTCTCCAGTTTCTGTAATGGCGCCTTTGATTGATTGAGAAGCTTCTTTCTGTGCCGATGTTGTTGTGGTTGGTGGGCTAATTGATGCCTGAGTTTGGTTTAATGTCGAGTTTGTCTGCCCTTGGTTTAATGTCGAGTTTGTCTGTGCATTCACTCTATCCGAGGAAGTAGATGATGCTAACATCATAATACCAAAAATAAATATCATTCCAAAAACTAAAGATTTTTTCTTCTCGCTTTTCATTTATCCTTACACTATTGGTATGGCAATAAAGTTTATATGCTTATATCCTAATCGAGGTCAATCCCTAAATAATTGCAATTCATCAAGATAAAATATCATTTATTTAGTGATTAGTAAGTTGATTTACAATACCTAAAAATATGCCAAATAAACCTTTACAAAAAGGTTTAACAGATAGGAAGATATGAGTCATGGATAATCTTCATAGTAAATCTGCTGTACTATTGCTTCTGAGCGATTAGGATGTTGCAGACAGACAATCTCAAAACCATGACAATCGAATCTTTGTAGATCCCTAATCGTGAACTTCAGAAAGAGAGGATAACTAGTGAATATGCGGGGATTAATTCGAGTTCTATTGAGTATATTGGGCGTTATTATTTCGATGTAGTTGAATCTAAACTATCTTTAGCTTTGTCTTTCTTATTATTATTATTATTATTATTATTATTGTTGTTGTTGTTGTTGCTTATGCCACTTTCTAAGCTATTAAGATAGGCTATAGTCGTTCCCAAATTTCCAAAACCCATTGAATTAAGAGTTTCAGAAGGTACCATAATTATCGTATTTCCATGAATCTTCATTGTCTCATAGAGCATATTGGACTGTCTAAGA
>DATELO010000088.1:0-4466 GCA_035276505.1 Candidatus Nitrosocosmicus sp. | reverse complement strand
ATAGAATATACTGAAACGCTTAAGCACAAACAAGAACTAGAAAAACCTTAATTTCAACATCCATTTATGTGACGAAACTTTACAGTCTTGTGAAATTAAAGACTATATGATGAAAGTTGACAAGTCACGATAATACAAATAAAATGCGCGACCAATATATGATGAAGACGTTCTGTTTCTTTCGCTAATCATAACAGGTATAGGATATCTTCAAGTTATATCATTTTATTAAATTAACAGCACCGGAGATCTGGTTAACTTTACAAGCTTTTTGATTTATGCATATCCTTATGCTTGCAATAAACGAAAAGAAAATAATTGAAATATGCCATATTCAATTGATATTTATTACTAATACGCTAAAACGTTTCCAAATTGATTTGCTACGTTCTTGTACATCTCCAATTCTTGTTTTGATAAAGGCCTTATTTTCTTCATGGCTTCCTCAAAATGTTTCGTGGTTATCTTCAGGTCCGCCTTATTTTTTTCCGCTTCCTTGGAGTCTGGATATTTACTAATGTGTTCTCTTAAGGATAAGATAACTGCTGCTGAAGACAGCGAAGCAATGTCTGCACCGGTGTATCCATCGGTTTTATCTGCCAAATTTTCTACATTTACATCTTCGGACAAGGGTTTTTTCTTAGTATGAATCTTGATGATTTGTAAGCGAGATTCTCTATCTGGTGGAGATACGTATAGGATCCTGTCAAATCTCCCCGGTCTTAACAATGCTGGATCAATTATGTCAGGGCGATTTGTTGCGGCAATTACGACAACATTAGTGAGAACTTCTAATCCATCCAATTCTGTTAACAATTGACTGATGACTCTTTCAGTAACATGAGAATCGCCCATGGCTCCGCCTCTTGTTGGCGCAATTGCATCCAATTCATCGAAGAAAATTATACACGGTGCAGCCTGTCTGGCTTTCCTAAATATCTCTCTAACTCCTTTTTCAGATTCACCGACCCATTTGCTAAGTAATTCGGGCCCTTTTATACTAATGAAGTTAGCTTCACTCTCATTAGCAGCTGCTTTTGCCATTAAAGTTTTCCCAGTTCCCGGAGGACCATACAACAATATTCCTTTTGGCGGCGTAGCATCTGCGAATGTGAATACATTCTGGTATTTAAGTGGCCATTCGACTGCTTCCTGGAGTTCCTGTTTAATATCGACCAGGCCTCCAATGTCTTGCCATTTTATATCAGGTACTTCTACAAACACCTCTCTCATAGCAGAAGGTTCCATTTCATTGATAACGTCCATAAAGTCTTGCATCTTCACTATGATCTTTCTTAAAGTATCAAGAGGAATACTTTCGCTTGACAGATTAATATCTGGTAGAATTCTTCGGAGTGCTCGCATGGCAGCCTCCCTCGCTAAAGAATGTAAATCAGCACCTACAAACCCATGGGATATATCTGCTAGTTTCTGCAATTCTACATCTTTGTCCAAAGGCATTCCCCTTGTGTGAATTTGCAGTATCTCTAATCGACCTTCTTTATTGGGAACCCCAATTTCAATTTCTCTATCAAATCTTCCTGGTCTCCTGAGAGCTGGGTCTATTGCATTTATTCTATTTGTAGCAGCAATAACCACCACTTTACCTCTTGACGTCATACCATCCATCAGAGAAAGTAGTTGCGCTACAATTCGCCTTTCTACTTCATTTGATACCTCTTCTCGCTTAGGTGCGATGGAGTCTATCTCATCAATAAATATTATAGAGGGGGCATTTCTCTCGGCTTCTTGAAATACATTTCTTAACCTTTCTTCAGATTCACCGTGATATTTGCTCATTATCTCAGGTCCTCCGATAGTAAAGAAATTTGAGTTTGTCTCATTAGCTATTGCCTTGGCCAAAAGAGTTTTTCCAGTGCCAGGAGGACCATGCAATAATACTCCCTTGGGAGCTTCTACTCCTAATCTTTTGAAGAGTTCAGGGTGCCTTAAAGGCAGTTCTATCATTTCTCTGACTCTAGTAACTGCATCGCCTAATCCGCCAATGTCCTCGTATGTTATCGAGTCCACGGATCCTTCCTGTGAGATCTGAACTGCTTTCGAGCTTTCCTCCGATACTTTTACCTGAGTAGATTCGTTAATGATAACAGGTCCAGAAGGATTAGTAGAAATTACAACCAAATTTATCCTTCTACCCATTACGCTAATGGGAATAGTATCACCCTTTGTCATCAGGCTTCCATTAAGATATTCTGACAAATACTCTTCCCCACCCATAATCCTCAATGGTTCCGTTGGAGCAAATGTTATCTCTTTAGCGATTCTTGATTCTACAGCCTTTATCTCTATTAAATCATTTATACCTACATCTAGTCTATTTCTAATATATCCATCTATGCGTATAAGGCCTTTACCCCTATCATTTTCCTTGGCGGGCCAATTCAGTACTGTACTTTTACGTCCTAAGGATGTTAACTCCAAAGCATCGCCACTTATAATCCCAAGTTGCTTAGCAACATCAGGATCAACTCTAGCTATCTTCCTTCCTACATCTCGTTGCTCAGCTTCAGCAACCTTCAAAGTTGCAGATTCTAATTTGTCATTATTACCCTGATCGTCTTTACCAGATGACATTGATTCTATCCTCTAGGTAATTTGATTTAAATATTTATTACAATATTGTTTTGTACAGATTTTCCTACACAACAAGTTATAAATATTAAAGGCATATCAAATTAAATTGCATGTAAAAACGATTCTATACTCAGATAATATTTTGCGACGTCGCAAAATTTGAATTATCTGCACATTTTTAGTTTTTTATATTTTTGTTTTATTAATTGATCTATTTGTTGATGTAACATGATTCTGTTACACATCATTACCTCGTGAAGTATCCAATTGTCATCTGCGTCCGCTTCATCATCCATATCCAATATAAGATCGCTTATTCTTGTCATAGCTATACGTAAAATAGAAATGGACTTGTCAATCACTTTGTCGTTATCATAATACTTTCTATTATTTTTATCAACAAAAGGTAAGTCAACCTCACCGAATGAATAATCAATATCTAATACTTTATTTGTTAATAAGTTTCTAATTTGCTTGACACTTAAGTTTCTGTCAGATATTATCTTTGTAAATTCAGACTGTTTAGTTTTATCTTTTATAGCCAAAAGTTCTTCAGCAGCACTTGTTGTTATCTCTGCAGATGCGATCGAATCTATCACATCTGCAGGTAATTCCAATAACCTCATTCTTCTTGTAATATAACTGACACTTTTTCCAATTTTCAGAGAAAGTTCACTAGCACCACCCCATCCAAATTCAGTGATATATTTGTAGAACGCCTGTCCTTCTTCAAGCTGATGCAAGGTCTTTCTCTGAATATTTTCTATTAGGGAAATTTCAAATGCGCCTTTGTCATCCAACTCTATAACATGACAGGTCATTTTCTTGTACCCCAAATTTTTACATGCAGTATATCTCCTGTTTCCTGCTACAATTTCATATTTTAACTCGTCTTTTACTCTTACTACTATGGGATTTATTAATCCATGTTCAACGATAGATCGAGATAATTCTTTAACATTATCTTCCGTAGCATTACGCAATAAGAATTCGCTCTCAGCAATCTTGGAAATGTCAATGTCTTCTACAATTCCAGATAATTTCGTGGTTGTTGATATCAATTAATAAAACTCCTACAGAAATACTACTAAAAATTGTTATTTACACTTTTCTGAATAAAGGAGAAATTACTATAGTTATTCAAAAAAACGGTTATTTGGCTCAAGTAATTGATTTTAATAACTACATTGAATCAGTCAATGACATATATGTGCTATGAGTGAATTATTCCTTCATCTGACGTTGATTTAGGTGGTTTGCATATTGATTTAACTATGATAATCCAATCGACTTGGAAGCTTATTGATCATTTGCAACCAATGTAGAAATAAGCAAATCTTAAGAAAAGAGTATTACATAATATGGTTTTATCTAATGCATTAGTTACTTTTCAGCAGGCCGATTAATACCAAAGTCTGATACTAAGATTATGATAATTGTTTGAAATGTAATGAATTTTCCGTCTCTCCAAATCCTCTTCACGGTCAGTATCAAAGAAACTTGCGGGTCCTCTTCTCATGAGATTACTGCAATCTAAAGTTTACAGAACTTTCCACAAGTGAAATTTTGATGGCCTTTGAAATACCTGCGGCAGGATGTATGATATTATTTATGGTGGTAAGAGCGTTACTCAAATAAATGATCACAGAAAAGATGGGCAAGGTATCATCATTAAAATAAATAACGTAATGGATCATTTATTAATACATTTTCCTTTATTTCTTTTCTGATCTAAATTGACTATTCATAATTTTCAAAAACAATTCAGAATTTTCAAGCAAATTAGATCTATAAACACTGAATTATACTATGCAAGATTTATTCATCACATTTACCAGAGTGTTGCAATTATATTGTCCGTGGCAAGTAAA
>DATELO010000087.1:0-2326 GCA_035276505.1 Candidatus Nitrosocosmicus sp. | reverse complement strand
TACAAATAGGCCAGATATTATTGATGAAGCTCTATTACGTCCGGGAAGATTTGATAGAATTATTGAAGTTTCTCTGCCAGATAAAGATGCAAGACGACAAATTCTGCTTATACATACTAAGCGAAAGCCGCTGGATTCATCGTGCGATTTTAACAAATTAGTAGAGTTAACAGAAGGATATACAGGTGCGGATATCGAAGCAATAGTCAATGCAGCCGCCATGGCCTCAATAAAGGAACATGTATATTCGTTAAAAAAATCAGATAGCACTACAGCAAAGTCGAAAGTTAACCAAAATAATCATAACAAAGCAGTATCGTTACCATTAGACAATACTTCAAAATCTATTAGGTTAAGAATAAGTATGACACATTTCGAAGAAGCACTAAGAAAGATAAAGAAAAGAGAGACTCACCTACACTCGTTAAGTAAATAGCGTCAATTCATTCTCTACTTCTTCTTTGCATCTTTTGATATTATTTTGATGACTGCTCCTTTGAGCTAAGTTAATACAATTTAGTCAAACTCTCCTCTTACTCCCCTTCATACAACAGCAATTAATAATATATTCACATTTTATGACAAGGTTTCGACTACCGCCTTATGCGTTTATAACTTGCAGGATTAGTTCATTATATAAAACCAAATTATTACCAATATACAGGTTTTTTATAGTTTATAGCACATGCATCTCTTACCAGCCAACAACAACTACCATCGAGAATATGTAGTCCATATTTCCAGAGAGAGAAAGGAATTGCTCAAGCTCATTATCCTTTCCTTTCCCTCTTTTTGTTGACAATATGACTTTCTTGCTTACTAAATTGATCTTTCCATGTATAAAATGTCATCATTTTATCTATTTTGGAGATGAACCGATTGGATTTGATATTAAATGTCGTTATTGTAATATCGACCAATACAGTACATTATAGGATTGATACCTTGGGTATGACCTGAATCCGCTGACCCTCAGGGGGCGGTGTTAATTGTTTTGACTCGTAACAATTTCTCTTAGTCTGTCTATTCAGATGAGTCTGTTATCTCCTCACTTCTGTCTTGATTATTATCTTCATTATTGGCATTAGTGGAATCTTGCCCTTCATTAGCTGAACCAGTGTCTTCTAAAGATTCATCTAGTATAAGCGTAGGCTTATTTTGCTGGCCTTCCTGTCGTTCTGAAGGAGAATCCGATTCAGTAATTGAAGTCTCTAATTGTCCAACTGGTTTATGAAAATGCTCAAATCTGTGCTAACTTGGGAGGTACTCAAACCTGTCAGATAAACAGCATAAATCCAACTACCAATGAGTATAGTCCAACAACTATCGATTTGGCATCTCAGGAACCTGCAGTGACTACACAACCTGCTCCAACAACATCTGAAACAACTGAACCAACAACTACGACCACCGCACCAACCACAACCACAGCTCCTGCTACAACCGCAACTGAACCAACAACTACGACCACCGCACCAACCACTTCAGCAACTGAACCAACAACTACGACAGAATCGGCTCCAACAACATCTGAAACAACTGAACCTACAGAGGAAGAATCAGCACCATCTACAGAGAGCACTGAAACTGCAGATAGTGAAGGTACAGAGTCATCTAACCAAAGCAAATAGTAAACAATAGCAACAACAATCAATTTTTTTATTTTTTAGTTAATCTTAACAAAAAATTATGAATATTTTCGTAGCTATCCATACTCAAAAAATCAAATCGAGGATCCTATACTAGGTTTAATTACTCAATCCTATAGAGATTAGGTTCTATAACTTCTGCTACCACAAATGAATAATTTAATAAAATGAATTTGAATTTAATATTGTCACGATTATTCTTATATATGCCTGAGTTTAATAATTGAACAAAATGAACATAAAAATGAACAAAATGAACAAATAAAAGATCTTACTCTTAATTGAGTATGACAAAGTCTAGCATGGTTAAAGAATCAGTAGTGAATGGATATCTTAATGGAAAATCCTTCGATGAGATTGCAAATGAAAACACCATTGCAAAAGGCAGCGTCCATAACATTATACAAGAATGGATAAATCATATAGGAATTCCAGACATTAGGGAATTAAGAGAATTTTCTGTAATAGTACGAAAATCAGGGATAAATATCAAACAATGTGCCCAAGGCTTTAGATTCATTCAAATTTTAGCTAATTTTGGAATTAGAGATGAAGTAGACTCCAGTTATACCACAAAAGACACAACATCAAAAAATAAAATTAAAAACAATGACCATGGTCTAACATCAAGAGATAATTTTTATTATTTTATAGATCACATATATAATAATTGCAAA
>DATELO010000086.1:0-5858 GCA_035276505.1 Candidatus Nitrosocosmicus sp. | reverse complement strand
AAAACTATCCCTATCTTTGGCACATTCAATGATTTCGGAGTCAGATAGGTAATTGTCTATGCTAAAGGCTCTATCAAAACATTCAGAGATTTCTTTAGAGTGCTTATTATCCGTTTTCCCATCATTGTCTTTGCTATCATTATTTTCTATCTTGTCGCTCAAAGCATAATTATTGAGACTATTTTGAGAAAAACTATCCCTATCTTTGGCACATTCAATGATTTCGGAGTCAGATAGGTAATTGTCTATGCTAAAGGCTCTATCAAAACATTCAGAGATTTCTTTAGAGTGCTTATTCTTTCCTTCTAGTGAGTCACCTATATTACTCTGAGTGGAAGCAGTGGTAGATGCAGTATTGGGATATTTGTTAATTGTGGTATGCAAAGATTGAAATGAATAGGGATTAGAAACTGGTTGGTTAATACTTTGTTGTTGTAGTAATCCTGAAAAAGTTGATGGGTTGTCTTTGGGGGGAGATTTTAGAAAAGTTGATGGGTTGTCTTTGGGGAGAGATGTGAAGGTGTTAGCATGATTACTATCAATTGGATTCGATGTATCGGATGTAAATATAGATACACTATCGTCACTAGTAGTATTATTTTTAGTTTGAAATTCATGGTAAAATGGATTATTCTTACTTAGATTGTATGGATTATGATAAGAAGAAGAAGCTGGAGTAGTAGTACTATCTGGATTATGATTAGAAGAAGAAGCTGGAGTAGTAGTACTATCTGGATTATGATTAGAAGAAGAAGCTGGAGTAGTAGTACTATCTGGATATGTGGAATTTATCTTACTTATATTATCCGTGCAATCAGAATTTACACCTATAAGAGCACTAGTCATCATACTCGTTATACAATCAGCAGTTTGAGCAATAAGTGAATTGTCTGGAACCAAACTAATTTGTCCATAAGAAATATTAAAATCTGAACCATATACAGTTGTAAATGATATCAATAAAAACATCACCAAGATAGGATTGATTTTATTTGCTATGTGCACAGAAAAATAAAACAATCATACTTTATAATGAGCACTTTAGATTTCTATTATTGACTTAACAATATATCTATTATACATAATTAAAATAGATTCTTTTTACGAATAGAGGGTGCTGATCATATCAACATAAAATATGAATTTTTAGTTCATCAAAATGCATGTTCTTATATAAACCCATATAAAATTTGTATTGATAACACCACAAAAACAAAATTATGCTAAACTTTATTTTATTACCTGGACCGATATTATATATAGACATATAGTCCATATTAGAATAATTGTTTTTGCCTTATCTTGAAGAGTTAGTAATAGGCACCATTATTGCATCCATCATTGCATTTTTAATAAATTTAGCCATAATGCCAAGATTCATAATTTTTCTAAAACTTAAGGGAAAGGTTGTAAATGACAATCATAAACCAAATAAGCCAAAAGTTCCAAGACCTGCGGGACCGATATTGTTATTAAGTATTCTCATAGGAGAACTGATATTATTTTTCATTACAGGAAATATCGAGATAATAGGCATATTACTCACAACAAGTATAGCTTTCATAATTGGGATTATTGATGATTTCAAGATAATGCCAGGATGGTTTAAGCCAGGAGCACTAATTTTAGCCTCAATACCACTAATATTTTTTCACATATACGATAATGAATTAAATGTGATTTTCGGTAGCGTCTACATTCCAATATTGTATATTCCTTTGATACTAATATCAATACCATTAGCAGGAAATACTGTAAATTCTATAGACGTATTTAATGGTGTAGCTACAGGGTTTTTAATCATAAGTATGTTTCCAGTTATAATTAGTACTTTTTTATTTGGAGATCTACAAATTCTTATGTTCGAACTACCTTTTTTAGCTGCTTTATTGGGATTTTATTTCTTTCATAAATATCCTAGTAAAATATTTCCAGGAGATTCAGGCACTCTAGTTATGGGAGCAATGTATGGAGCATTGGCAATTGCATCCAAATCTGAAATCATAGCCATAATTGCTTTACTACCTGCTATAATGAACTCATTTTTGTTTTTAAGTAGTGTAAAGAAAATTGTTGAACACAGGGAAGTTAAATTAAGACCCACCATACTCAACGAAGATTTTACTCTGCAAGCGTCAAAGGAAAAGAATGCACCTATAACTCTAGTCAGACTGATTCTGCTGGATGGAAAACTTTCAGAGAAAGAAATAGTTACAAAAATATATAAATTGGCAATTTTTTCCACGTCTCTTGCAATAATAACAATATTAATTCAATTCTTAATAACCATGAAGTAAGGGAAAAAGCAAACATGAATCTTTTAGATTTGAAATTTTTCATATTATTTATGTGGGTTCTGGTAATGAGTGCATGTCTTTTTATTATTTTTATTATTGCTCCAATTAGTAAATATCAAACTACTGAAAATGATTCGTTATTGCTTCTAAAAACTTCCGTTCTGCAGGCGACTATTTCGGTCATTATAGTTGGGATCTTGATATTAATATTGAATAAATTCAAGAAGATATATTTATTTAGAAAGCTAACTAGTAGAGAGAAAAATTAATCTACTTCTGCATTATAAACTTGAACTAGATTAGAAAATCCTTTCTGTTCTGCAAAATTCCAAATTTTTCCACATATTGAGCAGGTTATTACATTATCTTTTGATGAATATTCTAGCCTATAATGACTGCAACGTATTTGATATTCGTATTTAAGCGATTCTAATTCTTTAATTGTATTTATATGTCTGACAGAATTTTCTGCCAAGTTTATAGTAACACATGTGTATAATATAATTCATCGATTGTATTTGTAATATAGTTTTATTCCTTGGTATATGTTGGTACTCATTATTATATAGAAAAATTCACTCTATAGTGAAACGCACTATCTTGATACATTATTTGAATATCTATATATATATCTAAAATGACTAGACATATTATTGAATAAATTGAATTCAGATATTAGAAAAATTCAATTTACAGGCAGATCTACGTACATTCTATCACTTCCCAAAAAATGGATAGAAGAGATGAACTTAAAAGCAGGCGATCATGTCTCTATCTCAAGAGGATCGAATAATTCCTTATGCATAACCCCAGAACAGGATAAAAGATTACAAGATGCTGCAAATGAGGTCAGCACTTTTGTAATGGTAGATGAAGGTCCTAATACTCTTAAGAGAAAAATAGTGTCCATGTATTTGTCAGGATATAATCTAATAAATCTAAAGGCAAAATCAGCAAGAATACAGCCTATACAAAGAGAGGCAGTCAGAGAAGTAGTAAGAAGAAGTCTTATAGGTACAGAAATTATTGCTGATTCTTCTGATATCATTACAATTCAAGTATTACTTACATTACCAGAATTATCAGTAAATACTGCTGTGAGAAGGATGTTTTTGATTGCTTCCTCTATGCATAGAGACGCGTTGGTTGCATTGAAGGAAAAAAATTCTGATATTGCCATGGGAGTAATTAGATCAGATGACGAGGTGGATAGGTTTAGTCTCTATATTTTGAGAAATCTAGTTATGGCCACTAATAATGAACGAATATTACAGGAAATTGGATTGAAGAACCCCTCAGACTGTCTGAGCTATAGGGTTACGGTAAAAAGTATCGAAAGAGTGGCGGATCATGCATCTAGAATTGCTTCAAAGTCCATGGAAATTCAAAGTTTGATTCCTGCTACTATAACGGAAAAAATCGAAAGATTAAGTAATTCTGCATTAGAGGTTCTAACTTCGGCTGTTGAAGCTTTTCTAAGAAGAGATTATAATCTGGCAGACAAAATTGCTGACAAATCAGATAACGTTCTTAATTTGGAGAGAGAAATTATGTTATTTTTAGACTCTTTAGAAAATAAAACTATTGGCGAGCAAGATATTACTGCAGGTATAAAGCTAATATTGGAAGATATCCGTCGAACTGTTGAACATGCGAGTGATATTGCAGAATCGGCTATGAATCAAACGGTTGGTGAAATAATCAAAGTTGAGAAAAAATAACAAGTATATCAAATATTGTTTTGAAGTAAAATTTGATTTATTTTGAAACATAGTTTGCAATGAATATTACAGTTATCGTGAATACAAATGGATTTGAGTGAATTGCAACTAAAACACCAAACCTGTTTATTCATGTAATGAATAAAATAATTATGATTATAAATATTATGAATAATTAGTATTTTTATTTACGGTATAATAGATATTTGAATAATGCATTAATTGATAAAAAATATTAAATGGCAGAATCTCCTCTAGCCTTTGTTCTAATGCTTATTGCCTCTTGTACATCAGAAATGAAAATTTTGCCTCCTATTTTGTCACTTAAAGTTTCCAGTAAGGTGTTTACTAACTTATCTACTACATCATCTTTTACAACTATCTCTACCTTTGTTCTCGGAATAAATTCTGGAGTATATTGCATCGTACCACGTCCAATTGAAACAGGTTCGGGTTTGGCTTTTCCTTTCCCCTCTACTCGATAGTAGCTCATTCCACCAATGTTATTATCCTTTAAAACTCCACCAACAGTTTGTAGCTCTCTGTCTGGAATTATTATTTCAATCTTTTTCACTATTATTGATCAACCATCCTATTTTCTATATAACATATTTAAAACATCATTGTGTTCACTGCATTGCAGTGAAATAGTATCATAAATTACTTGAAATAAATAATATACATAAAATCCGTTATCTATAATATGTAATATACCACACCATATATAAATTTATAAGTTACTAGTAAGCAGTAAGTGATTTCCTGATCGATTGTTCTGATCGAAAGACATGATCGAATGGACAGCTTTTTATAAATACTTGATCAACAATGTTCTATTCGATAATAATGAAATATAGAAGTAGAACAGAAATAACTGTATTAATACTAGAAGCAGCAAACGGTGGGGCTACAAAGACAAAAATCATGTACAAATCATTCCTTTCTTACGCACAGCTAAAAGAATACTTCACAATGTTGATTGAGAATGGTTTGTTAGAATATGAAGATAGTTTGATAAACATGTATAGAACCACAGAAAAAGGGTTAAGATTATTAAAGATATATAATCAGATAGAAGAAATAATACCACAGATTCAAACAAAGTAATAAGTTTAGTATCATTAAAACAATGTAGTTATTAACTAGCTCTCCAAGGAGAAATATTATTTAACTACTAGGACAGGAACCTTACTATGATGAAGAACTCTATGAGAGACGCTTCCTAGTATTGCATGTTTGAACTTTCCCTTTCCTCGGCTTCCAATGACGATATAATTAAAATTGTTTTTTTCAATATAATCGATTATTATGGATCCTACGTTTTGTCCTTCCAGAAATGTAGTTTCAATTTCTAATTCATAGTCTTTTGCTCTTTGAAGGCAATTTTCAAGAATTTCGTTTGCTTCTTTCTCTAGTTCTAACATTATAGAATTCACGAGTTTTTGAGATTGTATATAAACAAAAGGAGGAATTTCCAGAACGTATAAAATTGTAAGTTTCGAGTCGAGTTTTGAACTCAACATCAAAGCGTGATCCAAAGATCTCATAGAATTTTCCGAGCCATCAACTGGAGCAAGAATTCTAAAATTCACTAATATATAAATATAATTACAACGATATAAATCTAATAACGATTTTTTTGTTACTTTTAGCGATAAAAATAAAATGATTTCACTAAAAAGGTTCTTTGTTGGATGTATTTATGGTACTGGGGATTAATTCTTCTATCTGATTATATATCTTTAATAATCTTAACCCTTTTTCTGTGGTTCTATACTTTTGAGTTCCATCTTCATATTCTAACAAACCATTCTCAATCAACATTGTGAAGTATTCTTTT
>DATELO010000085.1:0-3373 GCA_035276505.1 Candidatus Nitrosocosmicus sp. | reverse complement strand
ACTCATTACTCGATGCAAAGGCGAGAATATGTAGATAGTTAAATAAAAAATTTAATTAGTATAGTTAAAATTTACCATGAGATTAAATTCCTAAAGTTTTATTCTGATATTATATTTAAGAATCTCTTTTAGTAAGATTATTTCAGAATCAGATTAAACAATCCAGTTATATAATAAATTAGTAACTCATGCATGGATAAAAAAATAAAATTGTCAATCATGTCAATATTTGTTGCAGCAGCATTACTCGGATCTATTGTTGCAGTAAGTAGCACAATTGATAACAAAGCATTTGCAGGCGGCGACAATCACCACGACAAGAAGAAGAAGAAATCAAATGAAGCAATACAGGGCTTAGCACAATCAACAACAACTGGACAAGATTCAACCTGTGGCTCTGGTAACGATACATTAGCATCATGCAATAACTTGGCTTTCTCACTCAACCTGAATGATGGAAGCAATGCATTAGGACAAGAGTAAATCTCTTCCTAAATTTTTGTACTTTTAGGATTAAAATAATTCTCTACTTTCAATACAGATCATAACTAAAGTTTCCGTCAAATTCAGTAATCAAAATTATGATACGTTAGCAAACATTTCTTTGATTGGATATTCTATATGTGTGGCTCTACTACGTATAAACCGAGAAATTAATCTAAGATTTTCTTAGTTTAGGGATGCTCTTTGATTCGCTTTATGTTATTCTACCCCTACTTCATCAAGTGAATTTTTAACATTTGTTCTAGGTCCTCGATCGCCAGAGGTTTATGAACAATCCCTTTAGCTCCTTCTCTTAAAAGCCTGTCTATTTCTTTTTGGTCAATTAATGATGCAGTAAAAATAACGATATTTTTTTCAGCAATCGGTCCTTCTTGTTTTAATGTATCAAATATCTGAATACCACTAAAATCAGGAATGGCCATATCTAGTAAAACCAAATCAAAGTTTTCCTTACGCAATATTTCAAGTCCTTTTGTTCCACTTCTTTCAGTTATGCACTCTATTCCATTTAATTGTAAAAAAAATGTGACTACCTCAATATTTTCCTCATTATCGTCAATTACAAGAACTCTCAACAGTTGTGAGGGTGTTAAATTATTATATTAAGGTTTTTTCAATGTTTTTTAACAAACACAGGTAATTTTCTTGGTGTATCTAATAAAAGGTTGGTTAGAGTGGGCCGCTGCAATAAAGATACGGTTGATTTAAGTAGGCAATGTGAATTTAAAAGATGCTCCAGCAGTATAATTACTATCTATCCAGATTTTCCCACCATGTGATTCGACTATACCCTTACAAATCGCCAATCCTAATCCAGTTCCTCCGTGCTTTCTGGTCAAAGAAGTATCAATTTGGTAAAATTTTTTAAACATACTGTCTATTTTGTCTAGAGGAATTCCAGGGCCATTATCCTCGACAGTAAATACGATTTTTTCTTTATTAGCTGAATCTGATTGATCCAAATCCTGAGATTTGTCATAATTGTCTACTCGAATGTTTATTATACCATTGTTTGCTGGCACAAAATCAATAGAATTTTTGATCAGATTTCCCAAGACTTGATTAATTCTTTGTGGGTCGCACTTTATTTTTAACTCATCGCTCACATTTATTTGGGCATTTAATTGTATTTTTTTTTCACTATCTTGAGTTTTTATTATTTCTTCAAACTCAGAAACTGCGTTATTTACAAGATTTTTTACCCCTATTTCCTGTTTAGATAATTTTAGTCTACTCATCTCGAGTCTATATACGTCCAGTACGTCACCCACCAGCCTTTCCATCGATGTTACGTTCCTCAATATTGATTCTATCGCCTTTTTTTGTTTTGGATTAATTTCACCTGTATATTTCGGTTTAAGTAACATTCCGGCATATGCTTTAATTGGCATTAGTGGTGTCCTCAGTTCGTGACTGACCATTGAGATGAATTCTTCTTTTGCCTTTTCAGATGCGATTATTTTTTCATTGACTATCTCAAGACGGTGGTTTGCCTCATTGAGTTCAAGTGTTCTTTTCTTTACTTCATTTCCCAAGTCTTTGCTCCAATTTCTTAAAATAACTATAATGATTACTACACCAGCTGACATTGTGGTGAATAACAATACACTCTGGATACGCTCATTTCGCATTACTTCATTAATATCTTCATATATCGAATTTGTTGGTGTAACCAGTGACAAACCGTATACTGTCTTATTGTCGGCTATTACGGGAAAAGCGGTGTTATAGCGTTCCCCTAAATCGGTTGTATACAAGCCTTGATCTTGTTTTCCATTAATTAAATTGGATACAATTCTGTTGTAAACTCCGCTGTTATCAGTTACTTGTTGAATTTCAGGGCTGAGATAGTTCTTGCCAATATACTCAGTACGTGGACTGACCATAATAGTACCGTTTTTGTCGTAGCCGACGAGATACTGACTCTCAACGTTAAATATGTTACCATACCTTTCAAACAATTGAGAAACAGGTACTGAAGCAGCAACTAGACCCAAATAGGTGTCCGAAATAGTAGTTTTGTTTGGCTCATTACCTGATGATTCCGCTTTTCTCATATCTTGTCCAGAATAGTCTGTTTTATTAAATATTGGATAAGTTATAGTAATCCTGTTTACTCCGTCAGCTCCTTTGAACAAATCGGAATATACTGGTAGCTTAGTTTCCTTTGTTTTGTTTACATAGTCTCTGAATGATAGATCCAAGCCTATGAAAGTGTCCTCACCAGGTGGCGCATAGCTCTCAATTACCACATCATCCTTGTCTAGTATGTACAAACGGTCAGCCTTTTTGCTAAGATCAATATAGGTACTCTTAATTTGGTCTTGAAGGAAACCCGAGACGTAACTTGATACATTCGCTCTTTCACCCGTCAATTGAGAATCGTTTTTAACAAAATTTTTCAACGCTTCCATTTGTGCAACATTTTCAATCATCTTCAGTATTGAGTCAAGGTCGGATCCAATACTGTTTGTAATAGATATGCCTGACTGGTTCTGAAGAGAAACATGCTGAATAAGCAAACTGTTTAATGCGTCTCTCTCATTTTGTTGCTGCAAATAAAAATATACAAGGTTGGATATTACAACAAGAGAAATTATCACGACTAGGCTGACCAAGTGAATCTTTAGCAAATACTATCTCTGCTAAATTACAGTTATATATAAAAATTTTCAGTCGCATGCTAAATTAATTTTTTCAAAATAATACAAGTGCCAATCCAATGAAATATTCCATATCACCTCTAAAATTGGAGATTAAATAAAGCTGAATTTCTTTTGAAAATTTATCCTGCTTCGGCTGTTGCTTTAAAAAATTTCTCAGATAGAAATACATAGATTTGCAAACATTATATGTATCTCAAAATTAA
>DATELO010000084.1:0-5505 GCA_035276505.1 Candidatus Nitrosocosmicus sp. | reverse complement strand
ACTCCAGTAAGAACTTGAATTTAGTTGTGAAAATGAAAATTGCAACAAATTCAGAAAGAAAAATGTTGAAATCGTAAAAACACACAGGAGGACAACCAAACAAACACTCGAAATAGATTTCATAATTACAAATTTTTTTGTTATTTAATATAAAGGATTTGTTGATCCTCTGATTTGAAATTATTTATTAAATATATAACAAATAATACAAAACAAGAAAATAGTTCTGGTACTAATAAATAAGAACTAATAATGGTTCAAAAATTGTTTATAAAAAAATTAAGGTTGTTGTTGGAACAAAACTTCAGCTTGATCCAAGTTTGTATTGACGTTGTTTATGAGATTTTGAATTTCAGTCAATGGAGCTCGATCTTGAATTGCACCAATCAATGTTTCTCTTATCAAGATTTCAGTAGCTTCCATTAATTCTGGATCAAGTGCAGCAAGTGGTCCTTCCAAAAATTCATAGTGATCTAAATATGCGGTTTGTACTGTTTGTTCAGCACCTACAAAGTCTTGTGCTGCATATTGATTATTTGCTTGGGTTATCAATGTCCTAATTTCATTTATTATTGCGATTGGATCTCTGCTATCTGATTCAGCTGTTGCTGCATCACTTTCTTGTGCAAATACTGAGGCAGGTGAAGCCATGAATAATAATGTGACAGCAGAAAACATCATTACAAATAGAGTACCTAATTTGCTTTTGGAAATAGTATTCTCAATTTTCATTTATAGATAAGGAAGGAGTTTAAACAATATAATAGATATGGTAATTCTCAGTTCATAGAATGTAGTATTTTCTGATAATTTTCTCAAAGTAACTTTACATTAATATCATAAATTTCAACTATTAGATCAGTTTATAGATTTATATCAAAGTAGTCAGATGTTTTAAAAAAGAGGAGCAAATTAGAAACCGAATGTCTTTCTTAGACAAGGTGACATCATTTTATGAAAACAAATTCTTTATGATCATCTTGATACTATTAGTATCATCATTTATTCATTTATGGAACCCTATAGGCTTTCCGAGTGTTCATGTTGACGAGGGTACATACATGTTCAGAGCAATGTATTTTTTAACAACTGGAAATACGAACTGGCATACTTCATTTTATGATCATCCCTACTTTGGTCCCATATTACTCGCGAGTATCCTATATTTGATTAATTATCCTTCCATGATAACGCCAGATGTTGAGAATTACTCATCAATTTATTCGTCGTATACTATTCCACGAATAATTACGGGAATTTTCGCCATTGTTGACACCTTGCTTATATACATCATAGCTAAGATTCGCTATGGACAGAAAGCTGCCGTTATTTCAACGTTACTATTTTCCGTTATGCCTTTTACATGGGCACTAAGACGGGTTTATCTTGAATCACTATCGTTTCCACTACTGTTAAGTGCGATTTTGATGGTGGTGTATCTGAATTCTTTAAATTCTTTAAAACCTAAAGCTTCACTATTTTTAATCCTATTCTCAGGGATATTATTGGGGTTAGCAATATTTACAAAGGCTCCATTTCTCACAATGATACCACTTTTAATTTTTTACGTATACAAATACAACAGAAAGCTATCTCATATTATTTCGTTTATAGCCCCTGTGCTAATCATTACTATAATTTGGCCAACTGACGCATTATTTAAGGGAGAGTTTGATTTATGGATTCTAGGGATTACTTCACAAATAGAAAGACAAAATGACTCGATTCTAAACTCCTTGTACGATATTTTCTTAGTGGACCCAATAATTCTGATTCTCAGTCTGTTCGGACTTATCTTTGCGTTCATTAAAAGAGATACTTTCCTAATCTTAGGAATAATTCCATTCGTGGTCTTTTTTACCGTTTTTGTTTCCTATGTAAATTGGTTTTATTTGATTCCAATATTTGGCTTTTGTTGTATATCGTCTGGAGTTCTGCTCGAATGGTTCACAAGACATATCTCAAAGCGTAAATCGATATCTATTCTAATACCCGCATTAGTTATAGTTTTTGGGGCTTTTTCTACCTATGCCTTAATTTCAACGAATATCTCTTCCTTTCAATTTGAAGCTATGTCTTACATAAATTCAATACTAATTGGAAATTTGAATAATGATACCATATTTGACAATATGGCTAATGACAATACAGAAACTTCAAGTGATTTGTTGCAATATAGTGAATCTCATAAAGAATCACGCCTTGACAAAGTATTGACAATAGATAAATCAACTGTCATTATAGGTAGTCCCATTTATTCATGGATCTATAAATTCATTTACCAATATGACCATACATTTTACAGCTATAGTGAAAATAAAGATATAAAAAATGGTAGTCCGGTCATTTTGATCTTGGATAGATATTTTAGGGACTATCTAACAAACAACATAGAATCTAGAAACAATTCATGGAATCAGAATCTAGTAACATCTGATAAACTATATACTACATTTATTGGATTGAATTCTTCAAAATATTTTGCTGGGACTAGTAAGAATTATGACTTGTATCAATATCCTTATACCAGTATCAGATTTAATTTAGGTGGAAGTCCAATAGAAATAAGATCAAACTAGCAGGATATAATTAGACTGACCATATTGACATATAATATTGTCCTCTTTCGTTGACTTAAACAAAAAGCGGGCTAATATTGCCATAATATCAATCCATATTATTTGCACTTTTCATATCCTAATTTATAAAGATCGTTGCATGCCAAGGTTTTTGTAACATTATACAGTTGTTCATTTGTTTTAATATCTATGGCTGATTCTGACTCCAAAATTTTCAAGGATGATTCAGGATTAAGACGCAGATTTATCTCATCTTTATCTCCTTCTTGATTTCCATCATATAGACCATAGTATACTCCAAACGTCCCATTAGAGAATGGTATTTGCAGCTCCATAAAGCTAATCTCCTTATGAGGAAGATTAAGAATAAAAGTTTTGTTAATAGGAATATTTGAGTATATTCGAGCTTGATCTAGTAAATCATCGAAATTATCAGAATCCTGCAGTTGGCCTACAATTAGGTTGTCAAATTTCAAGTTAGTATTGTTTGAAATCTCGACATAATTTGGTTCAAGTGTGACTAGTTGATACCAATTGGTGGTTTGAAAAGGGAACAATTCATCATTGAGATCCCGTGTGAATTCAATATTACCATCAGAAATAAGTGCGGACAAATAGAGTGTGCCTGTATCCTTTGGTTCGACGTGAACTGAAATATTAGAGGGAATAGGTTCAAAAGAGATTTGGTTATCTTGTTTCGATAAATTAGTATTTGTAGTATTTAAACTATGAGTACCTAATACGTCCTGAGGATTAAAATATTCTATATTAGCAAAGCAAAAAGCTGTGACCATAATAACAAAGTATGACAATATTAAAAATATACATTTTTTTCTATAAAATAAGAAATGCATCATGTTTTGGGATCGAGAAGAATGTTATATTTATATCTACATTGTATTTTCTATTTCAAGAATGAGAGAACTAAGGAATCAGTTTGATGCTTGTATGTAAACATTATTGGAAGAAATCGGTTCAATAAAAACCACAGTAACAATCTCTAAAGCGATAATATCGATTATATTTTTATTTGGGAGTCATAACCTGAATTACAGTGTTATCTTTTTCATATTAATGAATGGAAGATGAAATTGATCATTGATGAAATTCACAGGCCAACAAAATAATAAAATCAAATATGTTATGATTATCTTAATACCTATTGTATTATCTTCATTTACTCATTTATGGAATCCAACAGGATTTCCTACTATATACATAGATGAGGACCATTATATGAGGCGTGCTCTCCAGGTCATGGAAGGTCAAGGTCCGCAAGAATCAAGCGCAATTTATGATCATCCTTACGATCACCCTTACTTTGGGCAGATTTTTTTGGCATCAATTCTAAAGATCTCAGATTATAGGTATCAACTTGATCAAGGGACGGAAACTTCTGAATCTATACAACAATTGTATACAACCCCCAGAATATTGATGGGAATTCTAGCTGTAATTGATACAATTTTAGTCTTTAAGATTGGGGAAATGTGGATGGGACGTAAGGTCGGGTTCGTGGCTGCAATACTATTTGCGATAATGCCGTTAACTTGGATGTTAAGAATGGTTTTGCTAGACACAATATTGCTCCCATTTTTCCTATCATCCATACTCTTGGCAATATATTCAGGAAAAGTGTACAAAAACAAAACAGATAAGGGCTCTCTAGATATAATTTTGATAATATTATCAGGAATTACTCTTGGATTAGCAATATTTACAAAAATACCAATAATAACATTTATTCCATTAGTAGGATATTTAATTTACAAAAACAATAGGAGCCTAAAAAAATTGGGTATTTGGATGATTCCTGTTTTTGTAATCCCTCTAATTTGGCCAGCTTATATAATGTATATTGGAGATCTTGAGAATGGAATCAATGGAATTTTATATCAAGTAGAAAGAGGCGAAAGGAATTTTAATGACACACTCACCTTTATTTTTCTAGCTGATCCTGTTTTAATAATTTTAGGAATTTGTGGAGGAATAGCTCTTACTTTATTAAAACGAGACATTATCTTTATCCTTTGGACATTACCATATTTCTTATTCATCTATTTTATTGGTGGCATTGTGAAATATTTTCATTTCATAGAATTGTTACCCATAATGGCAATTGCAGCAGGGTTTATAATAGTAACAGCCAGCAGTAAAATATCTTTGAAGAATAAGAAGCTTGATGGTACTCCAATATCACAAACAATTACACTAATTGTTATAGTGGCGGGAATAGGATTATTTGGATTGATTAGTACGATAATGTTAATTAGTGCTAACACAAATGAAGTTTTTTTTGAGTTATCTGCATTTATCACAAACTATGTCACCTCTAACTCAAATTTTGACGAAAGTACCACACTAATGGGTCAGCATTGGATTCGTAGTTTTTCATGGATTCCGATGTATGTACATGATAAGACTAATTTTGTAAAGGATGTATTTCCAGAAAGATATTTGAAAGAGTCTTTAAAAACGGATGATGTCTTGATGATTGTAGATAGTCAGCTAAAACATGATATATTTGATTATTCAGTTCAAGGTGAACATCTAGACGAGATTAGAAAACTCTACCATAATTCAGATAGAACTGGTTTATTCGTTGATAGTCCTACTAGAATCTATGACACAAATCAATATCCATTTACCAATATGAAGGAAAGCAGAGGGCTTGGACTAATTGAAGTTAGAACAAATCAAGCAAATGATCAAATGGCGTTTGCACTTAACTCAAATGAATCCTCCGAAAGTACAAACTCAAGCTTGACGACGCCTAAGGTTGATTTGCCAAACGTTACCAATCCTAATCTAAAAGTTGAAGTGGTAGCAAGCGGACTTAACTATCCTACAACCATGGCTTTTGTTGGAAAGGACGATATTTTAGTTTTAGAAAAAAATAACGGTACAATCAAGAGAATAGTAAATG
>DATELO010000083.1:0-3859 GCA_035276505.1 Candidatus Nitrosocosmicus sp. | reverse complement strand
TAACAGCTTGGGCAGATTCTTGCTCATTATAATTCTCAATAAATGGTTGTTCATCGTTGTTATTGTTTTTATTTAAGGATTTATCACTGTAATCAGTATTTTTACCAGGAATAATCTCTTCAATTATGGCCGGAGATTCTGATTCGTTTTTAACATTTTTTGACATAGTAATGCAATATAAGTAATTAACAAGTTATAAAAGCATGATAGATTATGACACATTAAATAATGATTTGCATTTTTTTGGATCATATGCATCAAAATGAAGTAACTGAATTACTTTATGCTATAAAATGATATCAACGCTTGACAGCTCTACAATGGAATTTAAACTCAATCAATAACTTGATGGATTAAGAGCAATCAAGAATATTCTAAAGGAAAGTATTTCAGTAAAGGTGTAAGATAGAAAAGGATAATGAATGAATCAGAATTCCGATCGATATTAGAAGAGGTATCAACAGATAACTTGAAAAAAAATCTAAATAGATTGTCTGACTTTCATACTAGGCATTCAAAATCGCCTATCCTAAATGATGCAGGTGAATTCATAATGAAAGAACTTAAAGGGTTAGGATACATGAATACTTTTTATCATTACTTTGGGGCGACCATCGATAATGAAGAGTTCGAACTTAGAAACATAGTTTGTGAGAAGAAAGGAATTGATGGCAAATTGGTTATAATTTGTGCTCATTATGATTCTATCATGAATCGCAAGGAGGATTCAAATAGTCGTGCACCCGGAGCCAATGATAACGGCAGCGGTGTAAGTGGGTTAATCGAAATAGCACGCGTATTGCATAAAGAGAGATTAAAACATTCTGTTCAATTCGTTTTCTTTTCAGGAGAAGAACAAGGTTTGTTAGGTTCCAAAAGTTACGCTAAATATATCAAGGAAAGCGGGATAGATTTGCATAGACTAATCAATCTTGATATGATTGGTTATCCTTTTCTTGAATCTAATACCGTAATTATTGAAAGAGATAACAATCCAGATAGAAGACATAATCGTATTATAGAAAACGATGTGGAATCCATTAAATTCGGTGAAATAATGAGAGGTTTGGCTTCTACTGTAGGGCTACAATTTCATCTAGACTCCATTTATGATAGTGATTATGAACCTTTCGAAACAAAGGGATATATTGTTATAGGCGTATATGATGGTTCTGCTGATCCAGTTAAGAATCCGCACTATCATTCCTCTTCAGACCTACCTAGAAATATCAATTGGAATTATTTAACTTCAGTTGTCAAGTTGGTATTGGCTACAGTTTTAAAAATAGATTCTATTTAGACTCTATAAAATTTCTGCTGCTTTGTCGAAGACCTTGCAAGAAAAATTATACAATGTTTAATTGATTTATATTTTTTTGTGCAAAATACTTTTACTATAATTATTTAGGCAATTCTGATATTCTTATGCTGTGTGTTCTCTTGGCAAATAGTTTCAGCTTCCATTAACCTAAAAACTTTCAACAAGGTATTGTTCGGTTTTCTCTTGACTATTCGTATCATTTATTTCGAAATATCGAAATAGTATCACGCTGGAAATTACCAGTTAACATAGTCTCCATATCTTCAAATAATTTTAGCAAATAAATAAAAAATGTATATTCCTAGAAAATAGTAAAAGGCGTCAATAAACATTTGACCCCGTCATCATCACGATTGGTCAAGTCTCATGTTTTGATAGGCTTTTGAAGAATCATGGTCAACTATGGATGTAGTTTGCGATCTACAATACGTCGTCATAGTCCTTGTAAGATCCTATTTATGACATGAATGTAGCCTTTTCTATTTCTAGGATACTATTATATTAATAATAAAGTAAATAAGCATTTTACTTTTTTTTAATTATTTGAATAAAATAATCGTTTATAGTCATATTTATGAATATAACACAAACCCCCCTAAAAATATTATATTAGAGCAATCAAACCGTGAGTTTCGCCTTTAAATGGTTTGAATATTTACCAATGTGTATTAGTAACCCAAGATTCATTTGAAATACACACAAATTATACCGTTCCTAGAAGCACAAAGTTGTATGATAATTTCCGATATTACAAGACTGTTAAATAAATCAAATTTTTCTTAAAGTTATAAATGTTTTATCAACATGATCTAAATTCGTTCAAATGATAAAACTATATTTTAACAAGTTCAAAGTATGTGCAACAAACTTACATACCATGGAACTTATTTATCACATGACAAATCTTTACAATATTGATAAAAAAAAGAATACGACATAATTGTCAAGAGAAACTTGAAGTCATATCAACTCTACGTCTGTTTTTTTGATCTTAATTTATCAGGCTTGTTTATTTCGGATTAGCACCAAATAGTAAGTATTAGCAGAAATTTTTTCTCTTCATTATTTGTTATCCTTTTATAGTTTATTGTACGAAAGACTTTACAAATGACTAATAAGAAAATAATAGTTATTGGTGTATTTTTCGCTTTAGCAGCAATGTTGCTTTCCTCAGGAAACGTATTCAGCCTATCATACGCACAATCAAACACTCTTAGCCAATCCAATTCTATTGATCAAACAAATGATGGCGATGAGGGCCAAACAAACACAGGGGGTGATGACAATAATTCAAACAGACAGGACTATGATGATTTTCAGAATTGCCTTGAGGATGAAGCAGGAACAGACGGATTCGCTACAGAACAACAGATAAGAGATTGTTTTGCGCCAATTTACATTGGTGGTAACAATGACAGCAACGATGACAGCAACGATGACAGCAACGATGACAGCAACGATGACAGCAACGACAATTAATTGAAATAACCATTCTGGGATCCTCCCAGATAAACACACACTTTTTTTTTAAATCAAGATCTATCATTTAGTTTCTTTTCATTCAATGTCGAATTGTCCTATAGGATTTGAATTTTAGCATCTCTTGCCCTTTATTTTTTGAGATAGCGTCGATTCTCATGCCCAATCGTAGATCTATTTGTCTGAATATCTGAATAATTCCATCGGTTTATTCAAAAAAAAATTCCAAACTATTCAATTACCAGAATATTTAATATTTTTAAATGCGTATTATTATTTGCATCATTTAGGCTATGATGTTTGCATCCAGACAAGTTGAAATACACTTTCTGGATGTAAGTTATTTATTATTATTTCATTGATATTGTAAACAATTATTTAGTATTCGTATTTGTACAACGATCTGTACTTTGCCTCTTACCTGTGCTTGATTGATATTTTCTAAAAATAAATCATCTAGACATACTTCATCTATCTAATTGGTCATGGATTGGAAATATATCTACCTCCCTAAGATTAATAACTGTATGATTCAAAAAAATTGAATAGCTAATTTCTAGTTACGAAACTAACTTTCTACAAATTTCTGAGTTTGTTCTTCGTGAATCGGTAGATTGGCCTCATCCACTTTTATGGAATTAGTTGGACATACCGTAACACAAGCCATACACCATATACAAGCACTTTCTCGAATTGGATCGGGTTTGTCGGTATAATCTTTTCTACCTTCTCTGTTATGGTCGTCTCCTATTCCTTCACTTACTGCATTTATCATTTCAATAGCTGGAACATCTTGTTCTGATCTATACCATTGGTAAACTTGAACTGGACATGCTTCAATACACGCTCCATCTGAAATACAAGAGTCCCAGTCTACTGCTACATACGTCCCGTGGACACCCAGAGGAACATACTCTTCTCCTCTAGCTTTGTACGCATCTTGTACTTCCTTGTTTGTTGAGGATTCTGCGTCTTTTCTCCCGGGACCCCATATGAAGTTCGAATAATCGCCATTAGAAGTTGAATGTTTACCGACTACAACGTGATTTTTTGGAAAAG
>DATELO010000082.1:0-3308 GCA_035276505.1 Candidatus Nitrosocosmicus sp. | reverse complement strand
AATAAATCTGCTCCAAGCGAATTAAACTCTACTTTCTCAACTGAGCCCTCTTCTTCAATCAACAGTAGTACTACACCCCCCAAGCCCCAGGATCTTATCCCTGTTGTTGTCAATATGACTCAAAATACAAATGCCAGTGATTTAGGAATTATGCGAATCATAAACTCTACTCCCAATCTTGATACCATAAACCTTACTGCAATTGATTAGCAAAATTGTATAGTGGTGGTCACAATATCCACATTTTTTTACTAACTATCGTTACTTTCACTTTTTGATACTTCGGTATAAGCATCCATAATTCTGTATCTTATATATTTGTCATCTAGCGAAAATTTTGGAGGATGTGGATCATTAGTTTCCGAATTGCAATTCTGACATTTATCCTTTAACGTATATCTTAAACATCTTTTACAAAATCTAATTCGATGTTTCATTTTGACAACCCATCTAAATATTTGTATGAGTTTTTTTAGATTCTTCCCTAGAAAACTTGAAAGTGCCTGAATTCTTTTCAATATTGGTCTTTATCTTTTCAATTGCTTGATTGAGGGATTTTTCAGCTATTTTAAAATTTTCAGCGGTCACTGTCATTCTATATTTTGGAGCGCCAACATATGTAATATCTATTTTAGAATTATTTTTGGATCCCTCAACTGAAGACAGAATATTTTTGATTATCTCAATCCCTTCCCCTTTTTTTACCGTTATCTCCAATACTGCTCTTACTTCAATATGAGGGATCTGAATCTTCTTGCTTTCTAACTCGATAGCCTCAACTACTTCTGGTTTTAGTTCCAAACTGGCAAGGACATCAGTTCCTTTGATCCCCACTGCTTCAAATGCGTCATAAATAAAGTCATATTTTTCAGCTATCTTTTCTTCCAATTCTTTCATCTGATTCTGGTCATAGCCAAGTTTTGTTTTTATGATGTCCATGAAATTAGCGCCCTTTTCATCCTTCTTAACTTCAATGACCTTTGATTTTTTCTCCTCTCCTGTAACTTGTTTTAGAGATAAGTCTACCTCTGATCTAGTGGGATTGACTCTAATTACCTTGAGCACAGTTTTTTGTTTGGGTTTGACATACCGTTCGATATTTCTAATCCATCCTGTTGCTATTTCTGAAATATGTAAGAATGCCGTAAGATTATCATATTCGTCAAGGGTTACATAAGCACCGTGACCTGTAACTTCCTTGACAGTTACTATAACAATTTCTCCTAATTCGGGGAGTTTTTTGGTTTCTGAAATGCTCACTATATTTTAACCATTTTGTTAGATTAATTAATTTTGCTTTTTGCTATATCAAAAATCAATTCCTTTTTTTGCCCTAATGCCTTTTTTATATGGATGCTTGACCTCTCTCATCTCTGTAACCAGATCTGAAATATTTAGAATTTGATCAGTCATGTGGTTTCCTGTCAAGATTATGTTTACCTCCGGGGGCTTTGATTGAAGCACCGAAATAAGTTCATATTCTTCTATCAACTTTAATTTTAGCGCATAGTTGACTTCATCTAGTATAACAGTATCATACTCCAAAGAATCTATTTTTTCTTTGGCTAGAGCTAAAGCAGCTTTAGCAGAATCGACATGCTCTCGGAAATCATGATCGTCGTCTAGGATCCCTATGAAACCTTTTCCAGCTATAATCAGATCAAAGTGGGGCTTTAGTCTATTTGAACTATATATTTCTCCATAATCCCATTCTCCTTTGATAAATTGGATCATACATACCTTCAGATTATATCCTACGGCCCTAAGCGCAACTCCCAAAGCCGCTGTGGTCTTACCTTTGCCATTTCCATAAAATGTTATTATTAACCCGCTACTCATTTACATGTCATATTATGAATGAGGCGATATTTTCTTGTTGCTTTATAGATACATTTTTCATAAGATAATCGAAATAATATAGATAAAGATAGATATCAAAGCAATACCTTTGATTCTCAGAGTGGTTTATTTTTGTTAAATTTATTCCAAATACTACTTTGTGCCTCAAAAATTAGTTGCGCAATTTTTACGAATCCAAATGCACTAGGTAATTATGATTTTGTTTGAAAGTACACATTTAGCAGTGAACCTTCGTGCAAGGAAGATTTACATCTACATTTATGTCGACTTAGATTAGATTATTTTAATAGTGACAATAGATATGTAATAAAGTCATGGTGCAATTCACATCAAAAGAACTTGAGTTTATTAAAGAAAACGAATGTTGTAGACTTAGCACCTCCATCGAGAACAAATCTCATGTGGTACCTGTTTCATATTTATTTCATGATAATCATTTTTATTTCGCTACAGATTATAATACAAAAAAATTTTCCAATATTAAAAAGAATCCCTATGTTGGACTTGTGATAGATATTTACAAAGTTGATGGGAACAAAGGATTGACTTTGCAAGGAAGTTCCAGGATACTCGAACATGGCCAGACATTTAATGCAATTTATTCTCTCTTATTTCAAAAATTTGATTGGGTAAAGAACGATCCTTGGAAAGAGTATGAAGCTCCAATCATCGAAATAACTGCATTATCAAAGAGTAGTTGGGGTATTAACTAAGTTGACCATTAGAGCTCGGTTAGAAGAATATGCTGGTTTAGCTTGCAAATACATGTATCCTATACCTACTTCATCATTTATGGGAAAAGGCGAATTGATAGCGATTTGTACACTATCTAGTGTAGATTTACTAAAAAAAATTTCAAAAGACAAGATTATGGAGAAAGTCTTAATTGCTGGCCGCTTATTTTCTGAAAACAAAGGAATTGATTCTCTTGTAACTTTTTGTGTACAAACATCAACTTTAAAATACTTGCTTATCTGTGGTAGAGATACCAAAGGACACTATTCGGGTGATGCATTGGTAAAGCTAAAGACCCATGGGATTGATAAGGGTAACAGGATAATAAATGCAATATCTCCTTATCCAAATCTCACATGCGGCCCCCTCTCGATTCAAAAATTTAGGGATAAAATAGAACTGATAGATATGAGAGATTGTCTTGATTTAGATGAAATAAGAAATAAGATAAATAATATTACTTGATCTTTTTGCTATAGAGAATCTGTTCTGCTTCTGCTTCGTTGTTACCCTTGTTCTTTATTGCAACCGAGCCATTACTACCGTTTTTCTCCCTGCTTTGAATATACTCTCTATAGTCTTCATCTATTTCCATGGCTGCTTGTAATATCTTGCTCTTTATTGTATTAGATGAATTGATAAACATCTTTGTATCCTTGGGTAGACAGTGACCACCTATTCCATCTCTTGGTTCTAACACTTCAACATTCCAT
>DATELO010000081.1:0-5445 GCA_035276505.1 Candidatus Nitrosocosmicus sp. | reverse complement strand
TGGGACAAAAGTATTCAATTCTTTGTAGTTGATAGAAAAATTTGTAGTTGAAGAAATACGGGTGATCAAAGTCTTTGGAACATAGCATCATTTTCCTGCGTTGGGTCTGGTCTATAAAGAACCTCGATCATATTCGATCTTTTTTAAGATTCACTACATTCCACAATATTGGTAGAAAGTCTAAGAACTCTTGTTTCTATTAATTCTAAATCAAAAGAATATCCTATCCAGGGTCTATTGAATATTTTGTAATGGATATTTGAAGACATCAATGGTTTTAAATGATAATATAATGAAAAATTTGATATGGATCCGACAATTCTAGCTCGTGATATTGATACCGTATTCTCCGTGAGGGTTACATCATTATGAATTTCGGAAATATTTAGTCATTGTAAAACTAGGAAATTTGTGTCCCTGATTCAACAAGGGCCATTTGCCTGTTTAAAAAGCCGACCCAATACTTCCAATATGGTTTTCATGGTCGTCCTCTATATGCAAGTGTGAGCCTAGATAATCTAACGCTTTTTCCTACCAGAATCAAACCTCTTTGGGCCTATAATGATTTACAGTAACAGAATTCTAGTAAAAAATTTATTGTTCCCATTTACCTATTGGATCGACATTCTTCGTTGGTTGTTAATGAGAAAGCAGAAACTCCGGGGCCAGGGCTGATCTGGGTGCCTAAGACTGCGTCTTTACCAACCTGATTGCCTCGTTTGGGGCTCGGAAAGGCTTCGTTGAGAGTCTTTCCCACAGAACAATCTTTATCCGCACTCACAATTTGTGGTGGATTTGGAGCCATAGCGACTATCAACAGTGTTGCAATAACAGAGAAGATCATTAATGGTTTTATCGATTTTTTCAAAGTATTAATATTATACATTGAATGCTTATGATATTATTAAATATTTACAGTAGGTATCATATATGACTAAGAATTTTACAAGATAATGGAACAGTATGTAATATAAGAAGATAATCGTGACGTGATATAGCTATTGCTAAACCCACCGGGCATGATCCGTCGATAAGTTTGTGAAGTATAGATAAGTAACTGAACAATCAATCCTAGGTCAAGGACCCTCTATCTCGACGATGAAGGATATGTCCTAAATGAAATATATGAATAGATTTCATTCAAATATCACCTACATCCGACCCGGCTATTTAGAAATTAAATTGTTTTGCTCAGAAATATTGAAATTTTTATGCTCATTTGCTGATTTTAATGGAATATTTATAAGATTCAATTGTAGAAGAAAAAAACAATGATCATTAATATTGAAATGTTTTGTTCAAAGACCCAAATGACGCAAATATAGAATCCTTGTTCAAATCTTTTGGCCAAAAGGGCTTGCTCACAAATAGCATCTATTACTATCAATCAAAAATTGGATTAGGAAATTACTTGGCTCTCTTGATTCGTAGATTGTCCTGGTAGTATCGGAGAATCAGAATAGGAACCTCCGAAACCAAATTGAGCACCCGCAAGGTTACCTGAGTTGTCTTGAGATTGCAAGTTAATGTTATTACCTGAGCCTCGTATTCCTTCAAATGTTCCTATGGTAATAGTAGATCCAATCACAGAGACGATGTTTGAATATGCTTCCCCTCCGTAGTTCCCAAAGTTTGATACATAAACATTTTTGTTACTAGGATTGTATAAAACTCCGTAAGGACCGGCTCCGTCTACGAGTTTAACGGTATTTATAATTTCATAGGTTCTAGAGTCAATCACTGATACAGTGTTCGACGAAAAATTTGTCACATATACATAACCATTATCCGGGTTGTATGCAACATCACTCGGACTTGTTTCAACCGTGATTGAGCCTATCGCCCTGTTAGAGGTTACATTAATTACTGAAACTGACTGTGAAGCCTGGTTTGCAACGTAAATGTAGCCTTTATCGGGATTGTTACTCATACCTTTCGGTGCCTGACCGACGGCGATGGTGTCTATCACCCTGTGGGTAGCAGGGTTAATAACTGATACTGATGCAGAGTTATGATTAGATACGTACAGATTTGAATTCTCATCTGCAAATGTCACGTCGACAGGTCCTTCTCCAACAGTGATGGTGTCTATCACCCTGTGGGTATTTGGATTAATGACTGAAACCGAGTCTGAACCTTGGTTTGCTACATAGACATACCCGTTTTCTACATTATACGCAACACCGCTTGGTAAATCTTCAGTCGTAATGGTGGTTATAATCCTGTTGGTATCTGAATCAATGACTGAAACAGTATCTGAGGCCTGGTTTGCAACGTAAATGTATTGATTATGAGGATTGTACGCTAGTCCATAGGGTGAACTCCCTACCGTAATAGTTGCGATAATCCTGTTGGTATCTGAATCAATCACCGAAACGGAGTCTGAAGCGTAGTTTGATACATACAAGTTACCGTTATTAGGATTATAAGTAAATTCGATGGGACCATTTTCAACAGTTATTGAAGTTATAATCTCTTCTTGTGCGAACACTTTGATCAAGTCTGAAAAAGGGATCAAGATTATGGTCATCAAAACATATGTTAAATGAATCTGAGACTTTGACGAGAACAATTGATTCTTTGATAACCTCACGATTTCATAGTTCAAAAAATCAATATATCAAATACTATTAAAAGTACTTCATGATAGTACTATCTCAATATACTTGACGGTTGATTTAGACCATCACCTCCAAAAATGACCCCATAGTGCCAAAATATTCAACCATTCATTGACAAATTTATATCCCTTTTTTAACTTTGAAAAGGCAAAAAGATATCTCCCTCCCTGTTATAGCTAGTCTCTAAGACATCTCATATTCAGTGAATTTAGAAGGATCATCATACAAACAAATGAAACTAGAATGTAACAACTGTAAAGGTAATGTCGGGTGAATTTATCGTTACATACCAATTGTAACCACTTATTCCCTGATTCTTTATACCCATCATACAATTCAATCGAGGGCCGCCGCTTTTAACAAAAACACTGCAACGAGATTTAAAAATAGCATCATTAGCGTCACTACGGTCATAAATCCTGGATCCTTTGAAACTGAGCTCGTCTTTTGTCAAAGCTTCATTGTTGTTTGCTTTTGTGTCACAGAAGCCGTAATACCGCTTTATGGTAGCTTCTCTGTATTTCTTTCTCATTTCCCACCCCCTGAATGACCTTGTTCTCAACTTATAGTTACAACAAGGACAGTGTGGATTTTCATCCCATTGAATGAATATCTCATATATAGTGCATCTTTTCTGTCTCTCCGTGTATCTAGATGGGATGTTTGGATTCCTTTTGGCTCTGTATCTTTCACATATTCCATTGCAACTCAAATACTATTTTTCTGGAGAATTAATCTGGATTAGAAATAAATATTTTATTACATTTCTCCATTTGGGGGATCAATTCTACATTTTCACCCAATGGCATATGTAACCTACAGGTCGACGTGGTTCCATGATTAAATGGGGGCGTGACTCATCATCTTTCAGAAGGGGTTAGCAGGATCGAGCCCCCTGTTAACATAAAGGGAGTGAAAACAGAGGGGTTCAGATCTAGCGTCATTAGCGTCACTAGAGTCATTGGAATCTATCTCGTCAAAAATATGTAGTTTATCTAACTTTTTCCTTATCTCATCAAATTATGCAAAATCAGGTCTGTAATAATGTCTCACAAAAACAGAGCTAGAAATTCTCCCGTGTAGCAAGTCTATTAACCCCGATGCCTCCCGTTCATCTCGCTGTCAACTAGCAAAGACTTTTCGACAATTTTGCTTCTCCTAAAATCCGTTTGGTGCAACTCGACACCTCATGTTTTGTAATGAGGTTTAATGGTAAAATTTTGCTAACGCAATTTGAAATATAATACGATAGAAATTTAACCTGTGCATATAAGTGAAACCAATCCTAATTGAAGGATTTGTTTCTATTACTAACATATAGATAACTCTAGATTCTGGTATCAACATCCCTTAAATGCAATTGTTCTATCCGGGCCTCCAGGTCTTTAAGCTTTATGGGTTTTAGCATTACATCTGTATTCTGGGCTTGCATTAGATTGTGTTTTTCAATCAAGTCATGAACAAAATATGCTGTAATAAAAAGAATTTTTACTTGGGAGTTATGCTTCCTCATCTTTTTTGCTAGTTCTAACCCATCAAGCCTGGGCATTCTCCAGTCTAAAAGAACTAATCCATATCTCCCAGAGTTTTGTTGAAAGTGAGCTAGAGCCGATTTAGGCTCTGTGAAAGTGATAGAGTCGAACCCAAGCCTTGCTAGATATAACCTAAATAGGTATGTCACGTCCCAATCGTCATCCACAATCATTACGGACAATGGCAAGGGCACATAATGTTTAGATCATTCGATCTTTATAAATTTGACATTTAGAATCATTCATTACTACTTCTTTGTAGTAACATGACTTCTAAGAATATTCCGTGATTCAAGGAAATTAGTAACAATACTAATGTTTTGTAACTGGCGATTTTCAAATTTCTAAAGATACATCAAAGATTTGTCTAAGATTATGTAAATTCAAAAATCATTACTATTTCTAAATATAATTATATGGAAAGTGATGATCACCACTGATTGTTAGGGCAATTTCCATAGAGCGTTGGCATGGTCATAGTACCAAAGAAGATAGAATAACAGCAAACTTACAGTAACATCAGATATGCTATTTTATATGGCAAAGAGACGCTAGGGGTACTTTTCTTATAGCTATTGTGTCTACGACAGTGATATGCTGTAAGAAAAATCACCCCCTAGTGTTCACTAGATAGCAACCGTCGCCGAACTATCCTATAAACTAATGACGAAGTTTTGGTCCATTTATGACCTAAAAGATGATGTAAATTTGAAGAATACCCCATTGACTATATCTATCGACTTTTCTTGATTATAGCAACATTAACCAAATTATCCTCAAACTAGATTCTCATAAAGTCGTAGATTAAAAGCTTATAACTCGCTTATCCATATAATACCATTATATACCGTAAGTTACCGTAAGCACTTGGTAATTCAACATACCGTAAGGGAATAACGAGGTACGAAGAAAAGATGCTGTCTAAGGCCACGGTCCCCAATTGCATTAGTAATAAGAAACCTAAGGAGTTTGAATTAGTGTCATTAGCGTCACTATGGTCACTGACAATCTAGTTCAACAAAAGACCATGTAGTTTATCTAACTTTATCCTTATGCCGTAAAACTTTGAAGAATCTGGTCTGTAGTAGTGTCTGACAAAAACAGAGTTAGGGATACGACCTTGTAATAAATCTATTATCTCTGGTTCAATGCCTTCATTCCTCATAAAGGTAGCAAAGATTTTCCTACAATACGACATGTAGAATTTCTGCTTGTTTCGCTCAAAAGTTAATCTAACTTTGTCATAACTGAGTACTTCATCGCCATGTTTTTCCACTAGATTCAAAATTTCG
>DATELO010000080.1:0-2001 GCA_035276505.1 Candidatus Nitrosocosmicus sp. | reverse complement strand
TTTGCAACCACAGTTTTAATATATTCACTTTGAGCCAGCCAAGATAATTCTTTAAATCGTGTTAAAAACCGATTCTTGCGGAGTTAATTTGTAATTATGCTCTGTTTGGTCTTTTGGGATAACATCAGTGATTCAGTATTAAGCAGATTCAACAACAGCGCATTTGTTCCAAATGGTCAACATGAGCTAATAAAAACAAAAAAGAAGTAAGCAAGTCTTCTGAAAGCAACGTACACAAAGCTGTCCTATTTATAGTAGGAATTACTAAACCAAAAACGTGAAAAATCTTCGTATAAATCCTCCTGAGGGATTGGAAAATCACTCGATATAACTGTAGTAATTAATTCCTTGTTATTCATTAGTAGCTTAAATACATCATGCTCAGTAACAATACCTTTAAGCGTATTGTCTTCTAAAATAATTACTCTCCTTATCTTTCGTTCATACATCAATTTCATTGCATCTAAAACGGATGCATTTTTTGAGAGTGTAATTAATGGATAACTCATGAGTTTTCTGATTGGAACTTGCAAGTCTGATAATGAAAATGTGCTGACTATTCTGACTATGTCTCTCTCTGTAATAATCCCTACTGGATTTTTGCTGTTGTTGTTATCAATAACGACAACAGAACCTATATTGTTGTCTATCATGATTTTTGAAGTATCAAAAATATTTTGTTCTTGATCGATTACTTTAACATCTTTAGTAGTCACATCTGAAATACTAATTGATTCTAAACCCATGAGTTTTCTTCTGCTTACTTTTATATTAAACTATACGACAAGATATATTGATCAACCTTATACATGTATTATGATCTTGTATCTGTCCCTATGAAATTCCCATATTGATGGAATTTTGGCGTTAGTTCAATTCAGTTGAGAACGTATTTTTACATCTGTGAATGAAACAACATGAATAGTCTTTAAATCTGATACCGAGTTACTTACAACAGATGAGTTACAATAAATTAACACCGGAGGAGGAAAAAATAATAGTAAATAAGGCAACAGAAGCTCCATTTATTGGTAAATATGACAATTTTTACGAGGACGGAACATTTATCTGTCGAAGGTGTAATAGTCCGCTCTTTTCGTCCAAAAGCAAGTTTGATGCTGGATGCGGGTGGCCAAGCTTTGATGAAAGCTTTCAAAATGCATTGAGACATGTGCCTGATCCCGATGGACTAAGAACAGAAATAGAATGTAAAAATTGTGGCGCACACTTAGGACATGAATTCTTAGGAGAACATTTAACTGAAAAAAACACTCGAGAATGTGTGAATTCACTGTCCTTGCAATTTATTCCAAAAGGAAAACAGTTGCCAAATATAATTCGTGGCTAACCATCCCCGTTCATATTATAAATCAACAATGAACGTCTATGCATAATGATAAATATCGGAAAACTCGATAAATGAAATCCGGTTTAAATAGCAAAAATCCATCAACAGTACGATTATAATGGCTATATAGTATGTGATTTCAAAAATTTTTAACCTTTTTTAGATTAGTGATCCTGTATTTATTTTGTACAAACCCAAATTCATAAACTGTTGTTTTTAAATGATTTAACTGTAAATCTTTGGGTAATAATTTGCTAAAAGATTTGCCCCTTCCAATGATAATTGGTACTATAGTAACAGTTATTTCATCAACTAATCCTGCTGATAAGAACTCTTGTATTACTAAACCTCCATCTACATATATATGATCAATAGGTTGGTCAGATAATTCTCTGATCAATTTTTCAGGAATAAATGTACCAGAAGTAATTGTAACTCTCTTTAGTTTTTCAGGGATTTCAAGATTTTTTGTAGTCAATACAACTAACTTTTTATCCATGTAGGGCCATTTATCAAAAATCTTAACTTGCTCGAAAGTTTTTCTTCCCATAACTATTAAGTCGACAGACTGTATGAAATTATTAAACCCGAAATCTTCTCCTGGTGTTACATTTTTGTTTGCCCTATCCAACCAACCTATATCACCATTTTCT
>DATELO010000079.1:0-14088 GCA_035276505.1 Candidatus Nitrosocosmicus sp. | reverse complement strand
TACTGAATTTAATTTCGGCCATAAAAAAGATGGAAGGAGTAGAAAGAATAGTCTGGTCTGAAAGAATCTATCAGAGTCCTGCTAAAGAAAATGAAAATACGATAAATATTCTAAATAGAAAATATTTATGATACAAATTAACAGATTTGATGCCAAAACTAAGCAGAAAAAGTTATTACGAGCAAAATGACAATTCAAGTGAAGATTTTTGTCTGTTGCAGATAACTATAGTGGATTAGACTACATTAATGGTACAATACTGTTAGTCACCGACGATAATGATATTAATACTGTATTGAGTGGTACATTTGCGCTAAATGGTTTCAAATGCTTTAAGTGTACTACAGCAGAAGAGGCCCTCAAGATTCTGGATGAGCATGTAGATAAGGTTGATTCTATGCTCATTGATGGAAGAATAGCCGCAGATAGAGGCGCAATGATAATTGTAAAGTCAAAGATAAAAAAGCCACTTGTAAAAATTGTGGTTGTTGCCAGCAGTGACAATGCAAAGACAAGAGTCCTTGACTATGGAGCTGACGATTTTTTGGTAAAGCCAGTTAGTGCTGAAGTGCTTACAAACAGGGTAATAACCCAATTGGCTAGAAGATAATAATGGGTTAATTTTTCAGTGCTGCCACTAGGGTTGACAATTTAAAAGGCATTGTAAGAATATCATTATCCTTTATTCCTGCAATGTCTAAACACTCTTTAGGTAGATATTCTTTTGGCGTAGTTGTAAGTAATACCAGTTTTTGGTCGGGCTTTTCTGAGCGAATTCTTTTAGCAACTTCAAGGCCAGTGGGATTAATCAAATGGGTGTCAAGGAAAATAGCGTCGTAATGCCTTCCCTTCTCCTGGCTATCCTCAAAGTAATCTAGAGCCTTAGCACCATTGGCAGCTGTTTCGGTTTTCATACCTAAGGAAGTCAGGTAAGTCTTAAATAGCAATAGCAACTCATTTTCTGCCTCTGCAAGTAAAATTTGTGACTGCACTAATTCTTTTTTTGTTAGAGATAGAATATCTTCTATTTGCTTATTTTGAACAGAATTGGTTTTCACTGTAGTCACCTGGATTAGAACAATATAATCAATATTACTTATATACTCATATTTTTCTCATTCTTTAACATATTTATGAATTTATTGATGCATGTCAGGTAAATGTATCATTTTTTCAAATCATAACCCTATAATGATAAAAAGCCTGAGGCCCAAGCTCATATTTCAAGAAAAAGTGGCTTAAATTATAAAGAAGACAGAAAAAGAGCCAATATGACTATCTGACAATAAACAAATCCCATCTCCTTCATTATCATACGTGGTGACATAAGGTTAATTGCCTGTGAACCTATACTCATGCTTATCACACTTTACACACTTGATTAAAAATAAGATTATCACGTCTCATAATGTATTATCAATCAGTAGTATTGGCAACAGTTTCTGTTTTCTTCTTATAAAATGATTTAACAGTTTATTCCATGAAATTGCTAAACAATTTCTTAATGAGATATCAGTATATTTCCAAGGTGACCAATTCTTTGCTTTCCAAATCTCCTTGTATGTTGCTGAGTACATCCAAAAGGGATTCATAATGATGAAATCGTATTTCTGTCATGATATCTTGAGAAGGTATAGGTCTTTTTGCCAATGTTAAGTCTGATATATATAATTTTAAGTAATCGAAGAGGTTATCAAATACTTTCTTCTTATCTGTATTTCTTAATTGCTTTTCAACTTCCGACAAAACTAAACTTTCTATTTCAATGATTCTTCCCCTCGATGGCTCCAAATGCATGTACTAGAATACTAGCTCAATTGACTGATTTAACCTTTACGCAGATATACGCAGCGTATATCTATAAATGAGAATAATTGTCTTTGTATGTATTTCAAAATTCTACTGAACACAAAAATGGAATAAGGAATAGGTTTGTTAAATATCAGAACCAGGTTTATCTAATGTGTATTTTAAAGCCAGCATTTCTTCTTGGATCCATTCAGTAATCCCATCTACATCACGATATATTTGGAGTTCATCGAGTTTGTCTTGTAGTACTTTTTGTGTGTTCGTAATAACATAAGATCAATATGCTATTTAACAATGACTAAAATGTATTGTAACAATTTCTTTCTTTATTTATCTACATAGTCATCTATTGCCTTTTGTGTTAAAAAAATAGAATCAACGTCTTCTGGGTCAACAAAGATGTATCCATTTTTAAGTAGGTTGTCTCGAACATGATGTCTTATTTCTGTGTTTGTCTCATAATTGTTATCACTTCCGCTTTGTTTAGTACAAGCATCATTATACACATCAACAAATCTTAATGGCATCGTCAATTCACCGCCCGTTCTTTCAACCAAGACTTTGATAAATGTGTAAGCTAGACGATTTATATCGTCTGAAGTATATTGTGGTCTCATTTCATATTCTAATGTAGATATTTCTTTATAAGATGCTAAAGTAGGTCTCAGTCCATCTTATTCTAATTAAGATTCATATACTGTTATTTATCTCGGTTTCTAATCGATATAATAGACCTTCAGAGAAGGTTATGCATATTAAAAGTTTGATAAACTAATAAGACTAGGAAGGAATGAGTCAGATCAAAAAGAAGGGGAGGAGAAGATTGACTTGAGCTGTAATGACAAACGCTCTGTTTGGTTTAAGAAATGAATAAAACTTTAGAAGAAATAGATGAGATTAAAAACGGAATAAAAGATGCCTAAATGGCCTTTTTTTACTAAAGTGTATCAAAATATTGCATTCAATGTGGCGTTCAAAATTGACTGACGGCCCAATGAACTTTTATTTATCAAGTCCAAATCCATCATTACCCGTCAATAAACAAATTGCACCCCCTTTTATTGTAGTTATGTATTATACTATACTAAACAGGAGAAGATCAATTAAATCAGTCAATTAGAAGTTTTTATAATATTTTTTTCATAAATGTTCATGTCTACTATAAAACAAGAAAATACAAGAACAGCGGATCATGATATTGATCCTATTTTTGTTAACCGGTGGTCTCCGCGGTCGATGACTGGAGAAGAAATAGATGATGATGAATTAATGAGTCTTTTTGAGGCCGCGAGATGGGCCCCTTCGTCATTTAATAACCAGCCATGGAGATTCATATATTCTAAAAGAACTGGAAGAGAATGGACCAAATTTTTAGATCTATTAAATGAAGGTAACAGGATCTGGGCTAAAGATGCCGGAGTTTTGGTAGTAATAATATCAAGAAAGAACTTTGAATATAATGAAAAACCTTCAATAACTCATCAATTTGATACAGGTGCTGCATGGGAGAATTTGGCTTTGGAGGCTTCAATAAGAGGGATTGTGGCACATGCAATGCAAGGATTTGATTATAAAAAGGCTAAAGAGGATTTGAATATTCCCGACAATTTTGATGTTATGGCAATGATCGCGATAGGTAAAAGAGGACCTATCGAAAAATTGCCTCCAAAGTTACAAGAAGTAGAACATCCTAACAACAGAAAACCGCTAAACGAGCTTATCATGGAAGGGTGTTTTAAATAGGCAATTTATATTACAATTCTAAATGAAAGACAGAGTTGTGTGGGGGGTTCTGGCTTGTTCGGATTGCCAATCTTTCTAATGCAGAATTCTCAAGTTATATTACTTGATTAGGTCTTTTTGTTTGATAATCATTAAATTCGTAATTCATCCCATCAAATGTATTATTTGCATGAAAGTTATTTAACAATAATAATAATAGTGATTTTGTATCTTATATTATGATTATAACGCATCATAAATAATAGAATCTGAAATGGTCAACTTAGAATCATCTTTTTCACACTCAAATTTAGGAACCAATATGGAGAAATATGATCCAAAGAGTAGTTCTGGATGGTCTGAGATAGATGAATGGGGCCCAGAAAAAGTATTGCAGGTGTATGATCCTGACACCGGTATGAAGGGTGTTTTGGTTATCGACAATACATCTACTGGTCCTGGGAAAGGAGGAATAAGGTTTGCAGAAAGTGTTACTCCCACAGAGGTGTTTAAGCTTGCAAGAACGATGACCTGGAAATGTGCCTCGGCTGGACTGCCATTTGGTGGTGCCAAAGGAGGAATTATAGCAAACCCAAATAAAGTAAACCAGGTAGAATGGATGAAATCCTTTGCCAAAATGATAAGTCCCTATTGTCCTTCTCAATATATCGCCGCTACTGACGTTGGCACAACTGAATTGGATATGGCAGTATTTGCACATGAAATAGGAGATATGCGAGCATGTACAGGTAAACCACAGGAACTTGGAGGAATTCCTCACGAACTTGGAACAACTGGGTACGGCGTTAGTGTTGCACTAAGAACTACGCTAGACTTTTTAAGAGACATCAAACGTAAAGGACTAAAGGCTTCCAAATCGTTTCTTGATCTCGCAAACAACCTGGATACAAAAAGAAATGATATCAAAGTTGTAATTCAGGGATTTGGTAACGTAGGTTCATTTACTGCAAAATTTCTAAACGATATGGACATAAAAGTTATAGGCGTAAGCGATGTCTCGGGATTTGTATTTGATGAAAATGGTTTAGACATTCCTCAATTAATGGGCGATATGAAAGACAAGTCTAAATTAAGAGATCTGTTAGACAATCCGAAACACCATTCACAAAACCCTTATCATATTTTAGATAAAGACGAAATTTTTGACATAGATTCGGATATTTTTATTCCTGCGGCGCTTACTGGTGTTATCAACGATATCACGGCTCCCAGATTATTGAAAAATAATGTAAAGATAATTGTAGAGGGTGCAAATATTCCTACTACATCAGCAGCTGATCAATACTTGGTGGATAATAATGTCTTGATCATTCCCGATTTTCTTGCAAATTCTGGCGGTGTAATCGGGTCATTTGTTGAATATCAAGGTCGAACCGAAAAAGAAGCCTTTGATCTCATAGAATATAAAATTACAAATAATGTTAAGAGAGCGCTGTACAACTCCCTTTCATTAACGGATCAAGATCATGACACTTCAGAACTTGATGTTAGAAAGGTTGCGATGGAAACAGCAAAACAAATAGTATATAGAGCAATGTTGCTAAGAAAGGGTGCAATCAGTGTAGCACGAGAAGCTTATGCAAGAAAGGAACGGGTTGTCTATTAGATAGATTGCAAATATGCCTACGCATCCATTAGTTATGGTGGTAGTACTAAAGTTAGTCATTTAATTGTATATTGACTAAATTTACTCAAGAATTTTTACTATTGTTTATTACTAAAAGAACGTTTGTGATCATGATTTTTTAATGCATCATGGTGATGTATACTTTTTAAAGTTTCATGGATCTGATTTCTATAAAGAGTCAAGCCAATCCTAGAAGCATAAGGTTGTCCCTTCACAAATGATTCGGCAATATTTTTTACAAACTCTGGTTCCACTTTTGGAGGCATTGGAGGATCAAATGGATCTACATATGCTTCAATAATTGTTGGTTTATTCTCATCCATTGCCTTGTGAATTATCGGTCCTACATCGCCTGGTTCTGTAATGGTATAACCTTTTCCACCACATGCATCAGCAAACTTTGCAAAATTTATTGGAGTGAACTCTACTGCATATTCGGGATTTCCCAGAAAAGCCATTTGTTCCCATCTTATCATCCCTAGCGTGTTATTTTTTATTATTACGACCTTAATGGGTAAATCATACTGAACGGCTGTTGCAAATTCTCCCATTAACATGGTAAAACCACCATCCCCAACAAAAGCTACGGATTGTCTTTCGGGATATGCAATCTTTGCTGCTATAGCATACGGTAAACCACATCCCATAGTGGCCAAAGTACCAGATAGGGAAAATTTCATTTTATCGTGAACAAGAATATACCGGGCGGCCCAAATAGTGTTTGTACCACTATCGACTGAGATGATGGCGTCATCATCTAATTCATTCGAAACTGCGGTGGCTATCACTTGGGGCTTGATAGGTTTGTCAGTACGACTACCTTGTTCTTTCAGTAGACTATCCCACTTCTTCATTGCTTTTTGTTTTGATTCTAAAAATTCATTATCTTCTTTGTGTTTTGTCTTTAACATTGGGATCAAAGAATTCAATGTTAGTTTAGCATCTCCAACCAATCCTATTTCTACTGGATAGCGCAATCCGATTCTCTCCGGTACAATATCAATCTGAATTCCTCTTGCTTGTCCGGGTTTTGGAAGATAATCAATGTACGGAAAAGATGTTCCTATCATTAATATTGTGTCGGCTTCATTCATAGCATCGCTAGCAGGACCTGTTCCTAACATGCCGATACCTCCAAGACTATATGGACTATAATCTGAAATTACTGCTTTTCCTAATAGGGCTTTAACTACAGGGGCGTTCAATCGTTCACAGATGATAGCAACCTCTTCACCGGCATCTAATGCACCTTGACCTACTAGTATTACAATTTTCTTTCCTTCATTTAGGATATCTGCAGTCTTTCTTATTAGAACTGGACTTGGAATAATATCGTGATTAAAGGTATCGGAGGTGTGACCTTTTACCTTGTGCGATGAATATTTGTCTTTTAGTTTTTGCTCTTGGACATCTATTGGAATGGTCAAATGACTCACACCTCTACGGCCTAATGCGTTTCTACATGCTATATCCACAGCCATTTCGGCATGCTCTGGAGAGTTAATTATGTTATTATATACAGCAACATCTGAGAACAACTGTAAAAGATTGACATCTTGTTGATAGTTTGAGCCCATAAGATCGGAATATGTGGATCCGGTAATAGCCAAGACAGGGGTACTATCAAGTTTGGCGTCATACAACCCATTTATTAGATGTATAGCTCCAGGTCCAGATGTAGCTACACAAACACCGAGTTTATTGGTATATTTAGCATGAGCACAGGCCATAAATGCGGCAGATTCTTCATGCCTCACCAAAACAAACTTTATTTTATCTTGTCTTTGTCTTAATGCCTCTATGAAACCGTTAATTCCATCACCAGGCAATCCAAATACGACATTTACATCCCAATCTATGAGAGCTTCTGCTACAATATCAGCTGTTTTAAAGTTCTGATATTCATTCATATAAGATGTCTATGTCATACAACTATTTAGCGACCACATAATCTGTGATTTTAAGATTGGTCATAATAATAACGATATTCTTACGAATAGGAACTGTTGGTGGTATTTTATACAACTTAATTAGATCAAAAGAAAAAGTATTCTAATAGGGCCGAAACCACGTTCAACAAACTCTTTGAGGACATTACACATATGAATCCAAAGAGTTTGTTGTAATGAATTTAGATAGACATGCATACAGATGAGGTTGGTTCCATTGTATGCCTCTGCTAGCCGTGGCTCTAGCAAAGAATGTGATAGAATAAAGTATTTAACCATGAGGATAAGTGAGGTGGATTATGTTTTGTAATAAATGAAATAAATATCTAAATACACAAACTTTATGATTCATGATCTCATTTATAATAGATTTATGAATAAATAAAATAGTTTATAGAAACTTCATTTATAAAGTGCAGATTTAAGAAATCATTAGTAGTTGCAAACTAAATAATCATGGATTTATCAAAAATATTTTGTAAAGTTTCATGTAATATTACACCATGAGTTGGATTTACAATTCTTCAACTTGGAAGAAAAGTCATTCTCAAACTTTTTTTTCTATTCAGTAGTATGGTATGTTTTTTACTCTACATATTGGTTTTTAAAGATAGCCTTTATAAGTACTGCACAGGCACCCCGATACTTTGCATCTTGGAAGTGTAGAATCCGTTATGTGAAGCTTCTTAGAGTGTGAACAATTTCTACATGGAAGATAATCGATAGGATTGAAAAACTTTTTCATAGATAGTAAGCTACAAAATGATATTTAAGGTCTTTACAGTCGAAAAAAAGGCTAATTTTCTCGTACAAATTGAAGATGTATAGGTTGTCAGAAATCCAGTTTACGAACAAAGGTGTAAAATGAAAGGTGTGAGAATACTGCAATAATTGCAATTATTATTCTGCTTGATTAAAGAAGATGAATAAACTTAAAAACATTAATGAAACTGAAAAATAGTAAAGAGACGTCTGAAAAACTAATTTATAAGATTTATCAAAACAAATCCATTAAATATGGCGTTCAAAATGAACATCTAATAACCTTTATCCATCAAATCATAAACCCGTGAATGCAAGTAACAGGTTTTGTGAAAGTAAGCATGTTTGACATCTTTTGATTGCAGGTATATGTTACTAATTAATTATTCCTTGCCTCCAATATCATCTTGATTCCATTCTTTGGGTTTAATGTTGCTCCGTGGTCTATTTTCACTTTTTGGTCAGGATGAAGATTCATCTTCCAATAGCTGGATATAGTTGTGATAAGCATTATTCCTTCCTGCCAGGCAAATGGTTCTCCAATACAGCCTCTTAAGCCGCCTCCAAAAGGGAAATAACTGAAGCGAGGAAGCTGTCTTTTAAATTCATCAGTCCACCTGTCGGGATTAAAAACTTCGGGATTGTCGTAATATTTTGGGTTACGATGCATAACATACTGACTCATAAACAAAGCCGATTCCTTGGGAATAGTGTAATCGCCAATCTTATATTCTTCTTCGACTATCCTGCCAATGGTCCATACCGGCGGATAAAGACGCATTGCTTCCCTAAACACTTTTTCCACATATTTTAATTTTGGAACATCTGATGAAGTAACGTTTCTGTATGAGCGATTTAATTTTCTTGTATTATTTTCAGGCGTCGCATTTTGTTGTTGTGTTTGTGTTTTGGTACTTAATATAGAGTCGATTTCTTCAAAAAGCTTTTTCTCTATCTCAGGATGTTGAGCTAACAAATAGTAAGTCCAAGTCAAAGCATTTGCTGTAGTTTCATGACCTGCAATAAGCATTGTTATAAGATGGTCTCGAATCTGCTTATCCATCATACTCGAAGTTTCGTCATTAGAATCGCCATCATCATCATTGGTTTTGCCATCATGTAGATGTTGTTGCTGTTGTACTTGTATTTCCAATAATCCTGAGAGTAAATCAACTTTACTTTCGGATTTTGAAGAGGAAGTTGGTTTCACTGTATTATTATTTGAAGTTTCATTTCTCTTTTGAGAGATCAATTGATATACAATATCATTCATAGTTTTTTCTGCTCTTTTATTCTCTGCCACTTTTGGCAATATCGAAATATTATCTAGAATGCGTCCAAGCGGATGTTGAAGTCGATTGGAATATTTCTTTAATGAGGTAAATGAATTTACGAATTTTTGTGCGTCCTCGGAAGTTCTCATATCATAATCCATCATTGCTTTGCAAATTATTGAAAATGTGACGGTTGTCATCTCTTTATGAATATCTATTACTGAACCATTTTTCCACTGGTTGCACATTTCAACAGCATATCCACTCATGATTGGTCCAAAGGAATTGATTTTTTTTGGTATAAAGAATGGGTGGATGAACCTTTTTTGATTGTCATGCATTTTTCCTTCGCTAGTTACTAGTCCTTCACCAAGCATTCTTTTTGCAGTTTGTAATCGCTGACCTTTTTTAAAGATTCGATGATCATAAATGAGGATTTTTTCAATATAATCAGGATTATTAATTAGATATGAATCTTTTTTTCCTAATCTGAAATGTGATATATCACCATATTCTGTTGCAATATCAAAAAATGTTTTTAATGGATCGCGTAAAAACTGACGTAACATTTTTCCTGGAACTTTGGATGAAGGGCCGGGCGGATATACAATCTCCACTTTTACCATTTACAAAGTAAAAATATAATGACATTTAAGGATTGAGATGGAGAACCCATTGAAAAAAAATAGAATTCTTTAGATCTCTTGATTATGTAGAGGCACTACCTACTATCTATAAATATTTCAATTTTCACCTACATTGTGTCACATCCCTACGCAATTAGCAGTATATTGTAAGTATCTAATCTAAATCTGTGAATGAGGAGTATAATATTGTGGATAGTTAATGGAACCAAGATGCCAAGTATCCAGATGAAACTCTATCCACAATATTTTCGAAATGGAGGATTTGTTTGGTGAATGAGCTTGGAAGTATATATCATAGAAAGGCATATAGAACTTGTTAAATGCGCAAACTATTGAGTTTAGTATTCAAATATTCATATATCATTACTAAAACGCATTGATGGTGTTCAAATGATTTGTTTAAAGATAAATGTAAAAAATGTGAATAAAATTTGCTCAAGAATAATAGAAAAAAAAGACAAATCTTCTAATACAGATCTACTTTTAATATTATTTTTGTAATACTGTGATTCAGAGTGATAATAATAGCAGTACTTACCAACATAAATATATTACCAGAATTTTTGGTATAAGTTGATATTTCAGCTATTATGATTAAATGGAATAATAAATACGAATTATTTGCATATACTAAGTTATAACAGCATATAGAACATTGCTTTTATTGTAATTTTGATTATACTAAAGCATGCAACTAAACCAACCAATTGGTTTGAGGCCTGAAAAGCATATGAATAATCACGTAAAGTATTCGACTTTCAAATATACTTTAAAATGCAACCAATGTTCTTGGAATAAATCGTTTTATGAAGCATCAGGAAGTATTTATCTGAATAGTCATAAAATGACCTGCCCTTATTGTAAACATAGAGAAATTAGGTGGATTAAATCTTTATTATAATTCACATGTTCATGGGAAATTAAACCTAAATCTACACCGACTTGCTGGACAACATTTCTAAAAAATCGATCTCTCCTAATCCTTTTTCATGTTTGTTCTTTTTTTAGTAATTTATTCTATAAAAGATTGTATTGTTTATAGCAAGCCCAGAAATGAAGTAAAGTTTACTCAAATGATTGATAAATCTTAAATCTAATTCAGCTGTAAAGAAAATTTAATTAATATCTTCTAATTAGAGAGGACAATGAAAGAAATCCTTTCAATTATACTCTCGACTCTTGTTTTTATACTAGCAATACCCCTTGCTTATGGACAACCGCTTGATCCTGCGGCGGCGACGACGACAAATGTCGATACAGCTACAAATAATACTACTACTCCTGAAGCTACAATAGGCAAAAGTGAAAATCTTACCATAACCGATCTTAGATATCGTGGAGAATCAAACCAGATAACAGGAACAGTTACAAATAATTCAACGAACGAGCAATCTTCTATATCAATATATGCGGTACTTTTTGACAGTGATGATTCTTTTCTTGGAATAGCTCAGGGAAGACCTTTAGTTGAATCACTACCGCCAGCTGATAATTCACCCTTTTCAATAGATTTGTTCTCAGGATTTGGACTCTTTGCAATACCTGAGGAAGTAAATGGTATTGATCACTATACTATCTTTGTAAGAGGATATGAACCGCTTTTCTAAGGTAGTATAATTCTACAAGGAAGAAAGAAAGAATATTTAATAAATATCTCTCTCCTTTTTTTTATTTGTCTTGTAAATTTCTTGTTTAATCATATGATACGAGTGGAAACAAGAATAGAAAATCTACAACATTCTATTTTATGTCTTATTAGTTACCTTCATCATTAAACTCTATTATGGCAGAATAACTTATTCCTCCCATATTGTCGCCAGACGCAGCCGTAGAGTAGTGTATTTTATATCCAATTCCAAATTTAAACCGATGGTCTCTTAAAAAGATCTCAATTTGATTTTGTAGGTAGTAAATATCCTCAGATGGTTCGATTATTTTTATTTTTACAGTCATAATTAATAGGATAAGAGTAGAATTTAATATGATTTTTCGATGGATAAAATTTGGTCACTATCATTAAATTCGATTTATACATTAGTTTGACCATGTTATTTATGATGATCCCTTTGTGACTTTCATAGAAATGTTGTGGCAAGATTTAAGATGCTTTTCTAAACTTCTTGCACTAACTTGTTACCAATTGAATTTTCAAGCAGCTTGAAAGAAAGAGGATAATAATCTGGTTGGTAAAATTATCAAAAGATTGGCAATGGTATTTTCGTTGTACAGTCGCAAATTAAGATTTGCGAGTACATAATTGAGCATCGCAATTAGATTTAGTCATCAGAAACATATATTTGAGACGTAAATATTTCATTGCAATCATAACATTTGATATCATAGTAAGGCTCCTTTTCAGAGTTACTTCGTGTGAAAACGTACATTCTTAATATCTCTAAATTATCATTGTTATTATTGTAGCATTTCGGACATGTAATCTCAGATAAATCGGTTTCAAGATACATACACGGATATCCTCATAAAATCATAGATATGGAATACGAATATCAGTCCTAGAACATAGTTAGCTTAAATTCGTTGGGAACTATGAATTCGGCTATTCTTAAACTATTAGAATCTCATATTCAGTTAGATAGACCCAAGTATTTTTGAGAGACAGTATCTTTATGAACAAATCAAAAATTATTGATGAAATTAGCCAATATATAATGATTGTAACAAAGATAGAGTTAGGCTATGGAATTGGTAGGATTCTTCAATTAAAGCTAAATTAGCTGTATAAAATTTGCGTGATACATGTGATCAAAAACTTATGTTAGTAAAAGGCATTCCGTTTGTTTCCTCAGATGCGTCTACAATAAGACCTGAGGCTTTGAATCCGAAATCCGGGTTTGAATCTACAATGATGGCACAGAAAATGACGTATAGGCATGCATGTATGCATTTGAGAAATTAGGGACATTAAACTATTATTATTATTATTACAGCAGCATTCGTCCTACGATGACAGGCGTAGTAATTGTATTAACAACCATTACCATTACCATTACCATCATCGCCACTACCACCTCTATCCCTGTGTATGAATCAACATAAAAGATCAATTACTTTTTTCCTCTGATATAAGTCAGAGTATATGCTAAACCACCACAAATAACACCTAAACTTAATATCCCTATGGAAAGGGCTATGGGAGTAGTTAGTGCGTTTAATACGTCGATATTCTGAGGACCTATTTTTCCTTCGGTAAATGCAGCTAATACACCTGATCCTGATAATCCCGCATATATCATGAGCAAGGTTGTCAAAGGGCCCCCAATATTCATACCCATAAGGTGAATCCATGCCAATACATTTAACATGCCAGAAATCTGTCGCCGAAGATTAACCTCCAAGTGTATATAAAAAACGGCGGTAACTGCTATGGCAACTATAAAAATAAGATAAAATACTATCCCAAGGAAAAACCATTTAGCAGGGCCTTCAAAAGATAAAGACAGAAATTGTATCATGTCAAAGTTATTTGCAAAAACAAATTGAGACGCCACCATTGTTAATGCAAGCGAAGTCATTATCCCTCCTTGAATTATAGCAGTAATGATGAATCGATTGCCCCATTTTGTCTTGTGTATATCATTTGTCATAAGATATTGTTACCTTGTAAAGTTATTATAAATTAATTTCTAATGAGCCGTGATAAATAAAGCTAATTCCCTCCACTCTGGCGGTCATGTGTTTAAACACAATAGATTACATACAAATTTACTCATATCCCACAGCAGGGTTGTTTATGATTATACCGGATGGTGTCACTTGGACTTCACCATTTTGTTCAGCTTGGACAATTTCATCTGTTGATTTCAATATTTTCGCCTTGGTAGTGTCAGTCCAATTTACAAAGTTCAGATGAATCAAAGGGCTGTAGTCGCTATCACCAGGCAATGAAGTTCCAACAGGAAGCTGATAACCAAATGGCCCTTCTCCCTTTATTCCATTAAGAAAGTCATAACCTTGCTGAAGAAATTGATTTGGTATAGAAGCTAACAATGGTGCGAAGTTTATCTTGTGTCCCTGACTATCAGTAATGGATGCAGCAGTTTTGTTATCAGAAGTATCTGTTACTATATATGAAACAATAACTCCATCAACATATCCTTGTAATGTAGTAAGCGAAATTGTATTATTATTAGCTATCGCTAAAGCACTATAACTAGTTCCGAGGAAAAGAAAAATACCTGATAGAAAAGTTAAACCGACCAATGTTGTTGATAATATGGAGTTGTTAACCATTACTTTGGTCCCGATGACGCGATATA
>DATELO010000078.1:0-6937 GCA_035276505.1 Candidatus Nitrosocosmicus sp. | reverse complement strand
GACATACTAGGATATGGTATGAATGTTGCATCGAAAATAATGTCAATAACCGGTGCAAATAAAGTGTCAATTGGAGAGAACGTTTACAATTCATTAGATTCCAGCTTGCAGGATGAATTTCACGAGATAACAATCTCTAATCAATGGAAATATGTAAACTATGGTACTGACAGGCCTTATAAAATATATTCAATGATTTCCTAGATTAATGGAATATATGCCGCATTTACTATATATCACCACAAGTGTGACACACTACAACTAATCCAAGATCGATAAAGCCAATTTAGCTCCTTACCTAATTGTACTATGCAGTTAATAATTGACATTCCGTCATAAGGGTTTAGAGCAAGATCATAAATATAAATTACCACATATAGTAACAGTGAGTTTGGGCGCGTGGGGATTAAGTTCCTTGTGGTAGTAGGGTTCGATATCGTTAATATGTGAAACAAATTTCCATTCTTCCACCTTCCTCCAAAATAATACTATTAACTATACCTTTTAGCACAAGAGAGAGGCATAACAATAAGAATATTCTATTAGTGATTTTATCCGTAAATTTTTGACTTAAGAATTGAGAAGAGACTTTTACTGAACTCCATAAATTTCCTCTCACTATGGTAAATTATTATGTCAAAAGAAATTACAGGTGCCAAGTAGAATGAGACAACGACGAACGCCATCGAATTTTCTGCATGCGATTGGATTTGGACTAAAACATTTCAAGTTAGCATCTACAAAGGATAAACTCTACAGTAGTTTAGCACTAGCTAAAGAAAACACTTCCAAGGCGTTCAAATGAATATGAGAATTTTCAATTCAACTACTAACAATATCCAACTTTGCTACAAACGAGCTTACTATCATCCTATATGTGATTTAGCCCTTTTTTACAAAGGGTCAAGGATCTTTGGCGTTTTCCAAACCCTCATGTTTGTCAGAGGAACGTACACAAGTATAGATATCGATACATCAAATTTTAGTCAAGATGTAAAAGCTTCTCAACCAATTGACTTGTATATGTATATAAATCTTGGTTCAGTGGAAGAATGACGTATTTTCTACAACAACCATAATGAGAGTCATTATGAACCTACATTTTTCATTGGTAATCCTTTACATTCTATTTCTCACATTTTATTGTATTCAAGTAAGTGGTCTTATGAATCTCTTGGGTTTACCAATAATTTCACTACCAGTATATGGTATTGATGAAAATCTAACAACCACATTCAAAAGTATAAATCAAACCAATAATTCATTACCATTTTATATTGTATATCCAGAAGACTGGAATTCGCAACAGGGTTCAGTAGATGAATTTGATTATTTAATTTTATCTAATCCTTACAATAGCACATACTTTCAAATATTTTATAATTCAGGAACTTCAGACTTGGACGAGTTAATATATGAGTACAATCTTCTCATTGAACTTAATAACAGGGTATTAAATTCCTCTGAAAAAACAAATAACAAACTTTCCAATGGTTTATTGGCCAGGGAGATATATTATGAATACCTCACAAAAGATAATCAAACTGTAAGAGATGCATATTATGTAATTTCAAATGAGAATGGTACTTTTATCCTCAACCCAAGAACATATTCCACACCATTTCCCAATACGTTATTTGACCACATGATGAAATCTTTCAAACCTTATAAAGTGCAAGATAACAAACAGGGTATAATAATCAAGGAAATCGAGCATCATACGTTGGACATGACATACGACGAAAAGAACGAGAACATATATTTCATTTATGATAATAATAAAATAGGAATTTTTGATCTATCCACAAACAAATTAGTGGGATTTGAGGATACAGAAGTATGGGTTTCAGGTCTCGAATATAGTGATTTGATTCAAAAACTATTTGTTACTAGTCCGATCACTAACCAACTGCTTGTCTACAACACAACAGGAAATGGATTGGTTATTGATAATCAAATTTCTCTTTCAGATATTGATCTAGACAACTCATCTCTTTTTAATTCTATGAATATGGTCTTGGACGAAGGTAACGGAAATATATACATAGTATCTAACTATGCGGATGATATTACAAAAATAGGATATAACGGCTCTATTATCAAAACAATCCCTATGAATTTTACAGATTCTAATTCCTTCCCATCGCCCACTCCAGAATTAAGATTAAAAGATTATCAAGGAAAGAATTTTCTGTTTGTCCTCGACCCTCTTTCAAGCAGCATGACGATATTAATGGAGGATTCAAATGAAATTGTTAATAAGATTCAGTTGGAGCAAGGGGTAAATAAGATGGATCTGGATGAATTTTATAACAAACTATACTTGATAAACAATGATTATTTGTTAATTTATGACATTGTCAAAACTGGCAACTCCATTGATCTTACAAATCTAAAAAAAATTGAAATGCAGTATCCCTTCAAAGTAATCGTTAATCCAACAAATAATTATCTCTATATACCCGAATTCTTATCGAATAGGGTTATCGTAATAGATCCATTGAATACGACCAATAGTAAATACAATGCGATTATCAATGCCGATAATTCACCTATTGATATAATATTTGACAAAAATACCAATATAGGCTACATTGCCAATGAAGGATCGAATACTATTACTCCTTTTAATGGGACAGATAACACACCATTATATTTTGTCAACTTAGAGATTATTCCTGAAAACGCAGCAAAAATTGAGTGTCATAATAAGAACTACCACGGAAACTCATCATCATACTTTCAACCGCATACTACATGTCAGATAATTGCAAATAAAGGTTATAAATTAAGTTCAGCAGTTTTTGACACTTTAAATAGTGACAAAAATATTACAAATTACAGTATCGATTCATTTTCTCAGACAAAAATGGCTACAAATTTGTTTGACACCTTCTCAAATAGTTTCAAGAACATTTTTGGTTATGATGGAGACAGACTAAATTTTACGATCACTGAGAATGGGATTTACCAATTTAATTATATACAAGAGCAACAAATCCCAAAAGAATTTTGGACGCCTTTTTATGGTATTATAGCATCGTTCTTTATACCTCTTGTAATTAAGGAATTTCTAGATAGACGTAAAAATTATAGAAATGACACTCTTCAAAAAGAGCAAAGACAATTGTTCATTGAATATAATGAAAAACTGGATAAATTTATAAGAGAACCCCGAATAGAAGACACAAAGTCTTTTGAAAAAGAAATCTCAGAAAAATTATACGCGATTGAAAGCGAAATAATGAAAGACTTCAAGACAGGAAATTTAGCCGAACAGCATTATAATTATCTAATGAATAAGATCAAGGGCTTTAGGGAAAAACAACACTAATTTAAGCATTGAATATACTAAATTTGTTTTCCGAATACATTGTTGTGTTAATATACTGACTAGAACCATGCATTATTTGATTTTGTAGATTATGATTATAATTAGAATTATTTATGTAAATTTTTTTGATGCTTGCTTCTTATGGTGGTGCTGGCGCTGGAGATGGCATAGTTAAGAAAAATCTTTTTGAAGGTAACTGGTTATCACTATATTTATATTCACAATCTACGATAGTTTGCTCATAGCATACCAAAGTAGTATCATTTACTGACGGAGTTTTGTAATATTTTATAATTTGAATATCGGAAAGGATAATCGCGCCATGATTTTCTAGAGTTCCATTTATTTTGTAGAATCCTGAAGAATTCTTAAAACTCTTTACTATTTCTACCAGCGTATTGTCTATTTTGGATTGGTCATTTGTTGATCTATCAGGATAGTGATAATACACTTGTGGCCTTGTGTCCATCTTAAGACTAATTGAATTTACATGTGGAATCAAATCGAACATCGATAAACTGCACATATTTAAGAGACTAAACAGCACCAAGGTAGCAGCAAATACTGTTAACACTAGTCTCATAGATAATTATTAAATAGATACCAAAGTATTTCATCGGTTGCAAAATTTCTTGCAGTAAAATAATCCTCTTTTTAATTATCTATCTTCTATCTATACGATAATTACATCTTAAAGGATAACTATGTAGATAATTTTTAGCGCGTAAAGTAATCAGGTTAACCTACGAGGAATCCGTAGTTGCCATGTCACATATACCGTTGTCCGTATTATGCAAATCTTAAACATGTAGTCAAGATTATGGCTAAACTGATTGAAGATTTACACGAAAAGGAAAATAAATCTAAACGCTAAAATTCAAGTAATCAGAAATTCCATCGGTTTACACTATCTTTATCATGCAATGGATCATTAGTCTTGTGTAGGGATTAGTGCTGGTATCGTATCTTGAGATTAGGTTCTAAAGTTAATAGTAGCAAGTCTGCAATCAGTGAACGACTTTTTGAAATTGATGATTATGTCAGAAGTAGATTGGAAGAGTAAACTTGAGCGTTATGAAAACAATTCTGATCAATCTAACATGTCTGATTTTACCAAATAGGTTTGTTTTCCAATCTCAGTATCTAATGACAGGTGAATGTTTTCACTTTTGACTTACTAATGATATTTCTTTCACCATGTTTTTAACCAAAAACCTGTGACAATGATTTTCATCTTTGCAATGACAGAGAAGTGTTACGGTATTGTATCTTGATAATAGGTCCGAGTATCTGGACTCAAATTGCTCTTTCTGGTTTGTACCAGGATTAACGATACGTCCATCAAGCGAAGCCAAGTTTTGTAATGCCTTTACTGCTAAAGTATTGTTTAGAATTTCCAATTTGTATATACGAGAGTATTCATTCCAATCTATTTTCTTATCCTTGAGATATTCTTTCCAAAGTGATTTACTTGGGGCCAACTCCTTCCACCAAACGTGCCAATTCTCGTCTTTTTTACGCAGATATCGTGGCCTGTATCTGGCAATAAGAATTCTAAGACCATCGGATTCTTCTGTAGGTTCCTTTAGAGATTTAAGTTTAATAGCATCTGCATCTACCATGGTGTTTGTACATTAAACAAGTTTCTCACGTTTAAGATTAATTCAATAAGATAAAGATGTTACAAAGTCAATTTGATTTTTTTGAGATATATAATCAATACAATTTCTAGTGGAGAATAACTAGAAATGAAAAAATTCTTAGATTATAGTCCTGAGATGACATTGACTTCGTCTACACTAATATCGACGCTTAAGCATTCCAATACTTCGGAAGTAATTCCCGTTAAATTATATGATCCTTGTCAAATGAGACCACCGAGTTTTCATAGGTGGGGATTAAGTTCCCAGTGGTAGTAGGGTAGGCTTCTAATACTACAGTAGTTTTCTTTATACAAATTAGCAGAATATCTAAAAGGGTACTTTCAAAATACCAGTCTTTCGTTCTTTTAATTTTTATTTTATGCTAGATATACGAAAGAATCATTGTTAGATTATTCATTCTATACATATATATCTTGTAGTTAACGGCCTCTGTTGAACTGTAAATGGATATACCCATTGCAATTATGAAATCATCCTTGTCTATATTCTCTGTGTCGATTCTGATGTTTAATCGGTTAATCCATGATGGATATGTCCATAGCTGCTATACTTTGAGGTATAGTAATCTTTTGAGCACTACTATATTTAGAAGGCAAGTTTCTTCCAGTGATATGACCATTCTTTAATCTTTCTAAAAGTAAGATGAAATGTATAGTCGATGAATTCAATGACCGGTGCAATAGATTTTAGGAATAGAATTGGTTTTTCCCTCATTTTCTCTAGTCATTCTTACATTGTCAAAACTCAAGCCTCAAGGAAATAACATAATAAAAGACTGATAAGTTCATCTAAACACAATGAGACGATCTAAATTTAGTGAGAGCAAAATAATCACCTTGTCACTAATAGCTATTCTGCTAAAACAAGAACTGATCCCATGTCGATTTTAGTGAGAAAACTAACTCAGATAACATTGGTATGTCAATATATCATTATTTCGGAATTTGTTTGAGTTTAGGTATTACTTTATAGAAAAATTCAAAATTTAGACTCAGGCTATTCTTGCAATCTACCCCGGTATTTAAGATTTTAAGAATTGGGAAAAAATTAAAAAAATTATTGATCGCTTTTAAAAGCATTCAAAAAAAGGTTTTAGCAACATATGCATAGATAATTATAGTTCTCAAAATAATACTGGTTGCACTATGTAACTAGTTACAACATGTACTCCCCCCACACAATCAATATGTACTTTCATTCATCAAAATTTTGATTGAAAAAAAGTATATTCTTGGTCGAACATGTTGGTGTGATGACCCTTAAGGTGTAATAGAATTTAGAGTAATTTTGACTCTAGGCAAAAGGAAGAAAGTATAAGACCAAAAAGTCATAACATCATTATCATCTACAATATCATTGAGTTTGGGCACGTGGGAATTCAATTAAAGGTGGAATCTAATCCTCTGGATAATATGAAAGAAATTCTATAATAAGCTAGCTCTAATCAGTAGATTGCACCATAAAATTGAGTTGCGCGAGATATAATAGAATCTGAAATAATGTCCTTGTTCATATTAGAAGTATTGCTATTATTACTCTGAGCAATTAGGAAATTGCTTTGATTTATGATAAACTCGTAAGCGTTAACAGAGTTTGTTTCATGTCTGACAAGGTTTGGATCGTTGAGGTCAACACTATATAACCCAAACTTTAGGCCTAAATTAGGAAAGTCGTAATTGTCAGTAAGTGTCCAATGGAAATATCCAAGAACGTCTACACCAGAATCCATCGCCTTTTTCAACTGCTCGATATGAGATACAATAAAAGCAGAGCGTAGATTTTCACTTGAATCTGCAATTCCATTTTCTGTAATAAGAACGGGTTTATTCCACGTTTTTTCTATATGTACCAAGATTTCGTACAAACCTTTGGGATAAATCTCCCACCCTGAATCACTAAGTACGCCATGAGGATATGTACTATTGTTATCTGCTTTGTT
>DATELO010000077.1:0-31278 GCA_035276505.1 Candidatus Nitrosocosmicus sp. | reverse complement strand
GCTAATTCAATTTCAGAACAAGATGTCTTTGTGATCTCTATTGAACTTAATCAAAAATTAGCAATGATAAAATTTATCTAAATAGGCAGTGAGATACGATCTCTAGCGATATTGTCTTTCATAGTCACTTATTAATCCATGATCTAACATTCCTTCCTTGTTAATTATATCTGGATATTATAGTTAGATCTTGTAAATGTATGACTTGATGTCGCAAATATCACCAATCCTTAATGCTTCTACTAATAGAGAATAATAGAATGTACCGGTTTTGAGAGAAGTAACATTTAGCCATAGTAGAATTTACACATATTATCAAGTGTTATTCCTGCTAATTAATAAGGCATATCCTTTAGTTGATAACACATATGATTCGAATAGAACAGGTTATTTCCTAGAATTTGATGAGATCAATATTATGTGTAAATTAAAAACAGACACAATTTCTCATTCTTATTCAATATTTGAGGCCAAGATTTTACACGATTTTCTGGTCATAGAAAAAGGTGAATACTTACTTCGTTTGGAACTTTATCAATCTTTACCAGTTTCATTCTATAATATCGGTCTACTGTTTTAGTTTGTTGCATTGACTGCAAACAATAATAGAGTTGAAATTGCGATCTTGGAAAATACTTCAAGGTTGATGTAAAGATGAAATGTCAAAAGACATTTTAATAGGCAGCCGAAAGCGAAAAGAGAACTGCAATAATCTACATTAAAGAAGATTGAATAGATATTGGAGTTTATATCAGATAACAGATTAATTCAAAGAAGAGAGACTTATTACCATGAAAAGGCCTATACTATTTGATTAGATATAAGAGACAGCCCAATCCGAGACAAAAAGTCTGAGATCCTATATGGCTCTGAAAACGCAGTAGGAAAAGGTGTGGAATTTATGAAAAGCACAAAGTCAAAAATGGATATTACTTTTGATAATAAGGCCCCTTCCATAGTTGTAAAAATTCCTCATTATCGCAATGGTTATATAGACATAATAAGAAGGGGAGGGACAATCAGGTGTATTACCGAAGTAACCCCGGACAACCTTAACGAATGCAAAGAATTGCTCAATCTAGTAACTGAGTTGCGTCATATGGATGGAATGAAAGGGGGAATTGCCATAAATGAATCAGAGTATATGGCCACTACTGTTTTGAAGGAAAGTAAACCATTGACCGAAGTAATTTACAGCAATGCGGAGGAAATGGTGGCTCAAGGACAATACATATTTGATACTCTATGGAAAAATGCGATTCCTGCGAATAAAAAGATCAGAGAAATTGAAGAGGGTCGACCAATTAATTACAAGACTCAACTTTTGAACAAGTCTGACGGATCATTGAATGAATCAGAGCTAAGAGATGTCCTTTCTAAGGCGAAAGAGATTGACATGGTAACATCAACAGAGGGTCTTCAGATGGGTCTCGATTTTTTTGAAAGACCATCAAAGCACTTTGGACCAGATACTCAATTTGGAGATCGTAAATACATTAGGGTATTAGTGGAGGTCTCAAAAAATAACTTAGATCTGGTGAAAAAGTATATCAATTGGGGTATAAAAGTATGGCACTTAAAGAAGGAGCCTCCGATATACTTTGCCGTTACTAACTCAGATATGATGGCTTCTATCGAACGATTGGGAAGTGGGAGTATAAATGAAAGCGTTCTCTATAGTAACGATCCAATCTATGTAAAACGCTTCAAGTCTATGTTTGAACGTATGTTGACCGATAGCAGGGCAGGAGAAGAAATAGCAAACTTAATTCAAAAGGATGAGGAGGTACCAATCATAGAAGCGATTGAGAGCCCCGGTACAACCATCCGGCTTATTAGAAATATAATCTCATCTGCTAAGTATGAAGTATTAGGAATACTACCCTCCTTCGAGGCCTTAAGGAGGCAGGTTGAATCGGGAATGATTGAACATTTAAGAAAAGTGTCACAAGATAAAAAGATCATCATCAAACTGCTTGTTACCGATAAGGTGAAATTATCAGGCAGCAATACCTATGTTCATATAGGTAGCGGAGAATATCAATTTTTATTAAGAACTAAGGAAATTGATGTTAAACATGATAGTATCAAAGTCTATGAATTTACAGCAGATGGTTTTGAAAATTTGACTGTCAGATCTCTATTCAATGAAAGTATTAGACCACAGATGGGTATGGTAGTTGTTGACAAAAATAGATCGATCGTAATTGAACCCAAGGAAAGTCATTCGGAAAATGCGCTCGACTATATAGGGATGTCATCTTATTCAAATAGTTCTCAAATATCAAAGTCATACGCTACCATGTTTGATACCTTTTGGAACTATGCAGAAATGTTTAATCTTTTTGAAAAGTCTTATGAAAGGCTCAAGGCTCAAGATAAGATGCAAAGAGAATTTATAGACATTGTTGCCCATGAACTGAGAACTCCTCTTCAGTCCATTCTTGGGTTGACTGAAATAGTTAAAAGCCGCGCAAAAGAAAAAGAAAGAGACTTATTAGAAACTGTAACGGAAAACGGGGCTAGATTACACAGATTTATTGAAAATGTCTTAACCACAACAAAATTAGAAGGCCTTGCCTCAAATAACCCTAGAGATACTTTCGACCTGAACATCCTTATTTTAGATATAGTTCACAATTACCAGGCCCGATTTAGAAATATGGCCAAGGCCACTATACCAATCTCAAAAGATATTCATTTTGAATGCCATGGTTTTGCGCAAGTGCATGAAGTTAAAGCAAACAAACTACAGATTTCCATGGTGTTATCCAATATAATAGATAACGCTATCAACTTCATATCTGCTAAGCAAAAAGGATTGATAATAATAACCGTTGAGCAGAAAGGTAAAACTGTACATGTTCATATAAAGGACAATGGAGAAGGGATACATCCGGAAATATTGCCTCGCCTATTTACAAAATTTGCCACCAAATCGTTTTATGGTTCTGGGCTTGGACTATATACTTGCAGAAAAATTATACATTTGCATCATGGTGGAATATGGGCTATCAACAATCCTAAATTGGAGCGTGGTGCCACATTCTCTTTCAGCCTGCCTTTAGTTGTCAATTCTTCCCAAGGATCTAGTAGCTCATATACAGATCATAGATAAGACCCTAATCTTTGCATTGATCCAGAGCACGATCATAATTGATCTTTTTATTGACCGGCTCAGATTATGAAAGGTGTATTAACTTTTCCTTTGTGCGAAGTTATAACTGATAAATTCGAACTTGGTAGATAAGACAATCTAAATATTCAAGCATACGTTGACAAAAGAGTACTTACTGTTGTAATAAAGCCAAATTGTAGTCTCCTCAATCGTACTAGGATTAGCGAGTACCCCCCTAAAAATATTTAAACAACAATTATCGTGTTGATAAATTAAATTTTTAAATGATTGTCCAGAGGGATCGTAAATGACAGTTGCAAGCACGTGAATTTTCAAACTTTATGCGGTCACCGGGATTTGAATTCCCGCTCTGTCTATAAATAAAGACAAAGTCCCGGGTTACGGGCTTTCTCCATATAGATATTATACATGGAAGGCCAGTGTCCTAACCAAACTAGACGATGACCGCTACAACAATTCTTTTTGTCTATTCGGATATTAACTTTTCCAATGTCAAAAATTGTACTAGTTGAATCAAGGTAAACGCTCATTTGGTCTGAATCTATTTTCGCTTGTTTGAAAATATATAATTGAGTAAAGTATCTATCGCCTTGTTCGTCAGCTTATGTTTATAGTGAGTTGCCCCCTTTTTAGGCTCTTCAATCAACTTGTCCTTTTGAATGAACTCATAAGGTCGATGATCAAGTGCGCCCTCAAATAAGACCTTTGATTGCCCTTTAAATTTTGAAACTGCCATTGAATCAAAGACTTCTTTTTGCCATACCGATCCCACGAAATAGATTGTCGGTGGATTGCTAAGTAAAGAAATACGACTCAGTACATTATTCAATACTGATTCGATAGAATTGGAGTTACTATCCTGTTCAATATATTGTGCTGAAATACCCTCCGTAACTAATCGATCCTTAATTATTTGACTAAAGACATTTTCGGCTATCAAGATAACTGTAGTATTAAATTTGTCAGGTTTAGATTTCATTATAATATTGAAGGTTTGGATACATAATGCAATTCTTGCCTTAACAAAATCTGGTAGAGAATTATAAGATACTTTAAGTTGTTGATCACTATCTTCCTTATCCTTTTCGGGAGGACCCCCCATGTTAAATTTGCAGTACAAAAGTATCAAATTACCATACGTAAAGGCAGTATCAGACAATTTATTCAAATATTGAACAAATGAATATCAAATTTATAGGTAACGAAAAATAAATCAAAAAAAGGTTGATTTTACTTTACTAATTGGTATTTAGAGCGATATCCACGCGGATTTATCATCATGTTGTTATAATTAAAAGATGACGAATTCCCAATAATTATGGTTGTAATCATCCCCATCAGATCGGGAAAATCCAGCATTTTTTCCAAATCAGTAACAACGATTGTCTGGCTTTCTCTAAAAGCTCCCTTAACTATGGCTACAGGAGTATTAGGACTTCTGTATTTTAAGAAAATATCTCTAGCATCCTTAAGTTGATGTATCCGCTTTTTGCTAGAAGGATTATATACTACGGTAACAAAATCCCCTAGTGCGGCTGCCTCAACTCGCTTTACGATTATTTCCCATGGAACGAGTAAATCACTCATACTTACTACAGCAAAATCGGTCATCAAAGGAGAGCCTATAAGCGCGCTACAAGAATTTAATGAAGATACCCCAGGAACACATTCCACCTCAATGCCTTGATTCTTCTTCCATCCTTTTTCAGCCAATATTTCATAGATTAACCCTACCATCCCATATATCCCTGGATCTCCCGATGATACTAATGAGACTATGTTACCCTTCTCTGCAAACTCTATTGCCTGGTTTGCACGGTCAACCTCTTGAGTCATTGGATATCTATAAATCTCTTTTCCACTAATCAGATCCTCAACCAATGAAACATAAGTTTCGTAGCCTACGATAATTTGACTTTGTTCTATCACCTTTTTAGCTCGAAATGTCATATGATCATGATGACCCGGGCCGACTCCTACTACATACAATTTTCCTAAACTCAATCCAAAATTCATTAAATCTGTAGTTCATTTATTTTTTTTCTTTTAGAGCAAAAATATACTATAGGTTGAATTTTTCTCTTGATTCGGCCGAATAGTATAAGTGTAGAGAAATATATTAAATAAAATCAGGCATCATATATACAATGTTGGCTGGTCCAAAGACTCTCACGATAGTGTAATTTAATTTGATTTATTTAAATCAAATTCTTGATGTAAGGTCCTCACAGCTTTTTCACAATCTACATCATTAACTACGAATGCAAGGTTTAACTCAGAAGACCCTTGAGCTATCATTATTACATTGACATCATTCCTAGCAATGGACGTAAATATTCTGCCTGCTATTCCTTTGATTCCACGCATGCCTGACCCCACAACGGTAACAATTGAGACATTCTCCAAAACATTGAGTTGCTTAATAACTCTGCCCAATAACTTAAGTTCTAAGGATGTAATCGCTTTACCCAAGTCATCTTGTTTAAGTATCATGGAAATACTGGATTCAGAAGGTCCTTGCGAAATCATCATAATGTTTACCTTATTTTTCGCTAGCGTTTCAAAAATACTCGCAGCAGTGCCAGGTGCCCCGACCATTCCTCCTCCACTAACGTCAATTAAGGCTGTATTCCTTATTGCAATTATTGATTTTACGATTTTGTCCGAAATTTTCAATGCTGGTGTTATGGTAGTTCCCGGATGGTTCAAATTAAAGGCATTTCTAATGTTTATGGGTATATTGGAATCCATTACAGGTTCTAAAGCTCGGGGATGAATGTATTTGGCTCCAAATAGAACCATTTCAGCTGCTTCACTATATGAAATTTCGACTAGAACTCGTGCTTCTTTTACTATCATTGGATCAGCAGTCATTAATCCATCTACATCGCTCCACAGGTACACCACGTCAGCATTAACGCAATAAGCAATGATAGTGGCAGAATAGTCTGAGCCACTCCGACCTAATGTTGTAACGTGATCATGTTGATCCGCTGCTATATATCCAGTTATAACTGGTATGATTTTTTTTTGTAATATGGGAACTAGTTTTGCATTTACCCTAAATCTAGTAGTATCCATCAAAGGGCTCGCTTCCCCAAAATTTGAATCTGTAACAATACCAATCTCCTTTCCAGTAAAAAAATTTGAATCTAGGTTTTGATCCTTGAAAGAATAACTGACGATAGGTGCCATTAACCGTTCCCCAAAAGAGAGAATGTGATCTAATGAACGCGGTGTTATCTCCCCTATTAACACCAATCCCTCAAGTATTGCTTGAAATTCGCGAATTATAGATATTACAGCATTCTTGGACTCCTGTTGGAGTGATGGATCAATTATTGATCCTTCTAGCAAGTCAAGATGAATCGAGGTCATCTCATCTATGAATGCTTTAATGGCCTTTTTGTCACTTCTAGCTAAAGAATCAGAGAGAGTAAGAATTTTGTCGGTTACTCCATATAATGCAGATATTACACAAACAATTTCAGGAGCATCAGCATTCTTTTTGAACGATTTCACCATATCAACTAATTTCCTTATTTTCAATGGTGAATCCAAAACTGAGCCACCAAATTTCATAACCATCCTCATATTATCTGACTCCATCCTTTGTCATACATGAGTGTTAAGTGAGTATATCTAAACTATGATTTAAAAATACTATAAAATTTAGCAATCTTTCGAACAATCCAACCACGATGATATTATATTCCTAATCTTGAACTCGTGGAGCAAGATAGAAATGAATACGACCAATATTGGCTATACGAAACTCTAGTCTGATAGGCATTTTGGTGGAATACTCTATTGCAGCAGCGACACCAACTGAGCTAACAGATTTAACTATTTTAAGTAAATAATCTAGGCTATAAGTAGCCTTTGATTCTTCTTTGACACTAATTTCCTCAAGCCCCTCGCTGTTAGGTTCCATAGTGACTACAGCCTCACCTGTGTCACTTTTCCCCACAAATTCTATCTTTTCAGGGAAGGATTCTATTTCCACGTACTCTGATACGACCTCAATATCAGATAATATTTTGTCAAAAGAAGGCAATGAGATTACCAGTTTTGAATTGAAGGACAATTTGGGTAACGGAGTTGAACCTGACGAGCTTTCAATAAGCCGCATTTTATATTCCCTCTTATAACTCCCGCTAGTCTTTATTCTCAGAACATCTTGGTCAATTATAGATACTTCAAGTTCATCCTTCCTGTCAGTCCTTTTTATTAATTTAGAAAATTCAGAGATACGAACACCAAACTTTAGTTCAGAATCACATTCGTAACTATCAAATGCAGTATTAGGCCAAAAAATATCAATCAATGCAACATGAGATGGGTCCATTCCCCTAAAAGATATCCCTTCCGACGTTGCCTCAAATGTTGCCTCATCTACTAATGTAGATATGGCTGAATTAATTATCTTCCATTCCTCCGGAGATTTAGTTTTAGCTATAAACTTCATTTTGATCAACTATAACAAAAGTTATTTAAAAAAATTCTCGACTTCAAGAGAAACTTTAAGAATAATTTCTCCAAGTGTGACTACACTTTGTACATCTATAGAATTGGGTAGTCGCTTCGTCTGCAGAGCGAGTTTGCAACATCCACCAAAATGCTAAATTATTTTGACATTTGGGACATTCAATACTAGTAGTAGGCAACCCCTCTAGAGGTTTTTCAGAATCCATAATTTTTAAGGTATCGTCGGAATAATCATAATTGGAAACTGTGCTAACAATGCTGGGGGTATTAGAATTATTAGCATTATTTTCCCCTACTACAATGTGACCACATTTAAGACATGTCAAGGTTTGCTCTTCTTGTCTGTTCCTCAATCGGGAGTCGCATTTCGGACAGAATTTCATATAATTATCTTCACCACATTCATTCGAACCTTCAACTTCCTATGGTTAGTTTCATCATACCTGAAAGATCATTAGTAAACTTAATAGCAGCGTCTACCGAATCGCTAATAGTCTTATATGGATCATTCTTGTTAGTCAATATCTTGAGCATATACTCACGAACTAGTGGATGTTTTAACACTACACCTGCAAATTTATTATCGGGGTCTTTCTGCATTTCATGTTGAATTATATACAAAATAGATATATCTATATCATGTATTTTAAATTCTAATTCCTTGTCTTTAGCATGTGTAATCTCAGCATGCATATATAAAAGACAACTACATATTGAGGATATAAATGATACCTTCTCAGTATCTAAATTGGAAGAAAATGTTAGCTATATCGATGGCCTGACTTTAATAAGGTCAAATGCTAGTAAAGAAAATGAAAACTTAATCGCTTTTACTTTAGGTTTTACTTTAAAAGGTTTGATTCGTAATCAGTTGACTCAGAAAAACTGGGAGAAAGCATATAACAAACATGATAATTCTTTGAGGATAGCTGTTAATTTGGATATAAAGATTAATGGAAAAGTTACGAATACAATCAAATTAGTTAGGAAAGCTATTTTCTTTTGGACCAGAAATCCAAAAATTGCTCACAGAATTTGGATAATGATTGTGAAGGATGAAACTCCATTTTATCCACTGGAGGAAGAAGAAGCTAGGCGATTGTTATTTGACTTTGAGAAAAACATAGAAATTGAAAAGGATTATTTTAGGAAGGGAAAGAACAACGTTTCAATTTTAGTAAAACTATCTTGGGGCAGACACGATTTTATTGATAAACAGAATCTAGAGAAAGAATCCAAAATCGAGCAATTGGATTTAATATAACTCACTAACTTGTGTAATTTAATTTAAATATCCCTTAGAATTGCCTTATTTATTATGGCCAAATTTGATGGGATAAAGGGACAAGAATTACTTGATGTAGAAGAAAGTGAAAATGAATTGACTTTGATTTTCAAAGACAACAGATATTTATTTGTTAAAAATGAAAATGGAAAATTAGTATGTGATTCTGTTCCTGAATAGTAACAGACGAAGATTCAACTCATTAATCTTGTGAAGTTTCATTTAATTCAATAAAAATTCTCTCATTATCTGAAAAAATTTTATAAATTTTCAAGTCATCAGAATATCTCCACTGATCATTTTGCTCGATCCATGTTGAATCCTTCTTCCAAGATTTCATGTCTTCTAGTCTTCCATTGAATACATTGTATTCGTAACCATGCATATAGCAAACGATGTTGTCGCCGTTCAATCTACCTTTTGACAAAGAGGCGCCTTTATGCGGACAAGAATTGTTAAATGCAAAAAGGTGGTCATTTTTTTTCCCGATTATTATCTCTTCCTTTTCTATTGTGATCTTTTTAAAGGGTATGGAGTTCAAATCCTTTACTGACAAACCAGTATCAAAAATCACGAATACATGTGGAAAAACCTTATTTATAAATTGATCAAAATAATGTAAGAAAAAAATTAAAGTATTGGTTTGGTCATCGTGATTGACTCTGTCATTTGTTTATACAATATTAGAAAGCGTCTTCCTTTGTCAGTCATCCTATACATTTGAGCCCCATCATCATAAATGATCAAGTCATTTTTCATAAGTTGAGACAAGTATTCTTTCATTTGAAGAAAAGAAAGATATACCTTATACATGATTTTAGCCTGTATTGCACCGTTATCACCTACTGTCTCTAGTATCATGGCAATAATTTCTAGGCGGCTTCTATTTTTCATTTTATCTAAAGTAATAATTAATTTAAAAAATAAAAACGGAGCAATACTAAGACCAATAGGTATGTATTAGTGATTTTTTCGATTTGATGGTATTGAAATTATAATATAGATGATACTAATCATTCAAACGAGCAGGTTAATATACCAATTGCTTAGAATTGGAAACTTAGGAGGGAAATTTAGTATCTCCGGCCAGGAGTAAATTGGTATAATGATTACAATCTAGAAAAAAGTACATTCATTTTAGTCAAGGCGTATAACGATTTTTTCCTATGGTGTTGTTATAGTTTTACTATCTCAAAACGATGTAATTTTGAATATATAAAAATGTTACACTCATTGATGCATCACCTTACATCCATAAGGGTGAAATACGTCTAATACGACTGCTCACACACCTCCTCCTCTTCCTCCTCCTACCCGAATCAAAGCTATATTGTTTGTTGAAATTGTTAAATTGACTGGTCCCTTATGGTTATGTAAATATTGTAATCATAGATTTGCATTCTCTAAGACAAATCTACAACGTATCTGTTAGTGATTGCTAATATTGGATATCATACATGGGCGTTTATTTCTGGTCGTGTTTGCAAAGATAAATAAAATATTTGAATCAAACAAGACTATTGTCAAAAAGAATCTCAGATGTAAGGATGGAAAGTACTATAGGCCAAATCGTTTCTCTAAGGGGATGGATACACAGATTGCGAAAACAAAAGGAAAAAGCTTTCATCATACTTCGAGATGATAGAGGAGACATAATTCAAGCTGTATGCCCATCCAATTTAACCGAGAACTTAACAATTGAATCATCAGTTGAGGTAACTGGTAGACTAGAAAGGGATGATCGCGCTATTGAAGGCGGATACGAATTAAAGGTCAACAAGATTATTGTATTCAATATAGCTGCGTCAGATTATCCTATTGGTGAATATCAAAGTGATGAAATCTTGCTTGATTACAGACATTTAGCTCTTAGAACACGAAAATTGATAAATGTGGGAAAATTACGTGGATCTATACTACGATATTCACGGACTTGGTTTGACATGAAAGATTGGATAGAAGTAACTCCACCTCTGCTTGTTAAAGGCGCTGTTGAAGGAGGTGCTACGCTATTTGAGGTCAAATACTTTGATAATAGAGCTTACCTTTCTCAAAGCTCTCAATTATATCTCGAATCGATGATTTACAGTCTAGGTCCTGTGTGGACTATAAGCCCGTCGTTTAGAGCGGAAAGATCCAGGACCGTCAGGCATTTGGCAGAATTTAGTCATTTGGAAGCTGAAATTCCTTGGATAGGATTATCTGACCTGATGTCCATTCAGGAGGATTTAATATATCATATTATTGAAATGGTAAAAACATATAACAAGAAGGAATTGAATTTTTTAAGTAGAGATGCATTAAAGAAATTAGAAGAAATATCCACTCCTTTCCAAAAAATAAGCTACGAAAAAGCGATTGAAACACTGAGATCAATGGAATGTAAAGTAAAAGACCAAAATGGAAGTGAAAGAATTATTGAGTGGGGAGACGATCTTAATACTGAATCTGAAAGAGAATTGACAAAAGACAAAGCTAGTCCCATTTTTGTAACCGGATATCCAATGAAAATAAAACCATTTTATGTTAAACAAGATCCATCAGATGAGAGTATTGGCCTGGCTGTTGATTTATTGGCTCCATACGGATTCGGAGAAATATCTGGTGGCGGTATAAGAGAAGACGACTTATCTAGATTAAGAACAAGAATTGATCAATCAAATCTCAAAATTGATGATTATTTGTGGTATCTAGATCTTAGAAAATATGGATCTGTTCCTCATGGAGGGTTTGGTCTAGGGATAGAAAGATTTTTGAGGTGGATATTGAATTTTGATGATATCAAGGACGTTGCCCTCTTTCCCAGGACAATGTCAAGAATTCTTCCTTAGGTATGAAATTAGCAAGATTAATACTATTTGGTGAACCATAGAATGACTATCCTTCTGATAATGATTTGTGGAAAAAGAGGATAAAATAATAATGGATTAATACAAAACTAAGAAAGTAAGATGCTTCTCACACAAGAAGAAGAAAAAAGTTTGTCTGGAGAATATGGAGAAGCGTTAGCCGCTGCATATCGGATCTTAGTCGCAATCGGTGAAGCAACTAACGCAGAGAAGTTAGTACCCGTTAAGTGGGCACATGTATCGGGGGTAAATTACAATACGATAGGGGACAGCGGTCTTGAATTCTTAAAAAAAATTAGCATTGATGGAAGAGTTAATGTAACCACATCATTAAATCCTATGGGGTTTGATAGAGATCATCAGCCGGACTTGTCAGCTGGATTTATTGAAAAACAGAATGAGATCGCCCAAGCTTACAACAAAATGGGAGTTACTCCTACCTTCTCGTGCATCCCCTATGAAATAATGTCCTTGCCCAGTGAGGGTACGCAAGTTAGCTTGGCAGAAAGTAGTGCAGCGGTCCTTGCAAATTCACACCTAAATCTTAAAACCAATAAGGAAAGTGCATTAAGTGCTTTGGCTAGCGCGATAACTGGAAAATCCCCTTATTCTGAATTAAGAATTGAAGAAAATAGAAATCCCCAGATTGAGATAGTAAATGAATTGGAATTAGATAGTGAATTGGATTACGGATTGTTAGGTTATTTTACAGGAAAAACTATCCAAAATAGCTGTACTGGTATTTGCAATGTTTCTAATAAATCAGCGATTTGGAATATTAAATCACTAGCTGCAGGAATAGGAACGTCTGGATCTTGTGGAATGTTCCAAATGCAAAAATCGGATAATTCAATCGAAAAAATAACCTATGGTGAACTAGAAATGAAAGAGACTAGAGATGAATTAAATACAGCAGAGGATGGTCAGGTGATCACATTCGGAAGTCCGCAGTTGGGAATGGAGGAATTATGTGAGATTCAAACAATGTTACAGAACAGAAAATTTACTAAACCTTGTAAAGTTTTTTGTCCAAAAATAGTTTACTGTAAAGCTAAAAAACTGGGACTGATAGAATTATTACAGCGATCTGGAGTAAGTTTCATATCCGATGCATGTACTTGCTTGACTCCACTTATTACTAGAAAAAATTATGATAGTATAATCACAAATAGTGTAAAGGCTTCATATTACATGAAAACATCGAACAAGATTTCAGTCGCACTTATGAGCCTAAAATCAATTATTAGAAAATATACTACATAACATATTAGCCATCCTGACACTAAATTAGAGGTGAGTCTGATTTGAAAATAACATGCAAAAGGATAGTTCGAGGTAAAGCGAGAGGCTCAGTTTTGATGTTGCATGAACCCTTAAATTTTCTTGGAATGGTGAATACAAAGACTGGCGAGATTTCAAGTAGAAACGGGGGACAAGAAAAAGATCATCTTATAGACAAGATACTTGTCTTTCCAAATTCAATAGGAAGTAGTGTAGGTGCTTATACCATATTTTCTTTAAAGTGCAATACTAATAGTCCTAAGGGAATTATATGTACCAACAAGGTGGACATAACCACGGCTTCTGGCTGTGCCATATCGAATATTCCATTAGCGTGGATAGATAGTAACAGCTATAATAAATTTATCGAATTTATTAACGGTAACTCGATTCATAGGAACGAAATAGAGATCCAAATGGATACTGAAAGTGAGATTATTAGTATCGATCAGAAAAAATCTTTATAGGCCATACTTTGCATTAAAACTGTCTCGACACATGGTTTTCGATGGGCGAACTGACCTTATAGTATGGAATGAGGATAAAAATCCATGTGTCGAGATAGATAAACGATGAATCTTTTCAATTCATTCAAAACGTTTTTGTATATATCAATATATAGTAAATTATTGGTCAAATTTTGTCCCGAATGTGGAGGCAGTCTTAGTTTTGATTCTATTACAAAGAACTTTATATGTAGAGGCTGTGGCCTCTTTGCGCCAAGAGAGAAATTTGAAGAATTACATGAAAAAATAAATGCAAGAGAACAAAACAATAAAAGCGATGATTACCTGGACTGGTGGCAGTCGTCAAAAAAAGAAAAGAAAAGTAATTTCTAATTATTAAAATTTTTTTTGTTTAAATCTAGCATCTGTATAGTTGTACAAACTGAACAAATACTATTAGAAGAGGTTTCACCGCAATTTATACAGGTATTTTTGACGTGCTCATTTTTCTCGGTGGTTTTTATAATCTTGGATATTTTATTCATAGATTTATAACAATTATACTTTATCCCTGGGTGGATTTTTTCTAAATCATTAAAAAATAACCGAAATTCTGAACGAATGCTTTCGTTCATATAAGGACACTGATCTGTTTGAAACTCTATTCCACTATGAAATGCATAGAATACAATCTCACTTTCATATAGCTCGACAAAGGGTTTTATCTTTTTTATTCCATTGTTATATTCAATGGGTTGTGGATACATCCATCCAATTCTGCTCACGTCTCCTGAGAAAAGGTTTATCATAAATGTCTGGAGGTAATCATCGAGATTATGGGCAGTTGCAAGTACTTCTGCATTCACAGATTGACTAGCTATATCTAAGGCTCTGCGCCTAAATGTACCACAGATGGAGCAGGAGCTGAATTTATTTGATGGTCTTTTCATAATAGCATCATCCATGCTAGAGTCAAAAAGATCCTTGTAACTGAAAATCCTTAACGAAATATTCTTTTCTTTACAGAAATTCTTTACTAAAGAAAGAGATTCATCGCGGTACCCTTCTATACCTTCATCAATGGTAATAGCAATAATTTCATTATTGTTACGTTTTGAGATTTTTTTTAGGATTTGTAACAAGGTGAGACTGTCTTTGCCGCCTGATACTCCTACAGCTATCTTTTGATTAAACCCTATCATAGAGTATTTTGAGATAGTTTGCAATGTTTTCTTCTCGATAGAATTCATAAAACATGATTTGCAAAGAATTTCGCCAGAGTACCGACGATGATAAACGGCATTCTTATGGTTGCACTTATTACATAGCGGTACCATGGTACTGAAAACCATAAATCAAGACAATTTAAAAATGTTAAATTTCGGTTGAATTTGATTCTTGACATTCAAGTTAAAAACTCAGTCAAACCCGAACCTTAACCTTCAAATAAGTTGTTAAAAACCTTAAAAAAGGGTCGCTCGATTAATTCGAGCAACCTATTTTGGAGTTCTATTTATTTCTGTAAAATGACCTTGCGAATGCTGTCCATGCATTGAATGTATTTGTACTATAATCTGTAAAAGCATCCAAGGCTTTGTTATACAGCTTTACATTTTCGCGAGTTGTATCTATTGCATCAAAGTTGAATTGATTTCCGGCGGTAAAAGCCTTTACAAAATTATCTACATTTTCGTTAGTCTTGTTAAATAATTGTTGATATGTTTCATTTGGTTGAGCCTGTGAAACATTGACAAATTCCTTAATCAATCCCTTCTGATGTGCAATAGTCTTGTTTATAACATCTTTTGATGATTGAATAACTTCCAATTGGAAATCAGATACTGATTGCAAGAATCGTGGTTGAATCTTAACATATTCGTCTATAGACTTTATCATGTTTTCTTTAATAGTATCTAAAGTCTTTTCAACTGATTGTTCAGTGAGGTTTATGTATGAGGATACATTTTTTTCTATATTATTTGATACTTCTGTGTTTGAATCTTTAATTTCTTTGCTCATAATTATAATTTAGTAACTGTTTCTTATAAACTTTACCATAATTACCCATTAATTTCCATATAAATCCGTTATATGGACAAAAAAAAATTTTTAGGCTTTTGTTCCACAGTTTCCGCAGAACTTTTGGCTATCACCAAGTTGGGTTCCACAGTTTGTACAGAATTTTCCGCTCATGTGACTACCGTCAGTACCAGCAGCAACTGCTCGTTTCTTACTACTTCCACCAGCAGCAAAGAATGCAGCTGAAATACCGCCCATAATTACAGTAATTATTATTATCATTAATACTGTGTTATCCAAATTAGTACCAAACATTGCTGTACCAGATCCATATGCACCTTGTTGTTGAGCATTTGTTAATTTCTCTTTTGCTAGTTGAAGTTGCTCTTCTAGCGTCGCGCTGCCAACTGCGCCTTGACTTCCATATTGTGCAAATGCAATATTTAATGCTGGTAATAATAGTATAGAACCCATTACCAATGAAAAAGCCGCTACCAATAAGTGTGCCTTATTCATATTAAAATTTACTCAGATAGGAATTATATAACTTTTATGTTAAAATAAAAATAATAACATTTAAGATATGTAAATTTTTATACTTATAGAGATATATGGCACGAACCCACGCCCACACACATGGAAAATCACATTCAATCAGGCCAACTTCTAAAAATGCCCCATCTTGGACCATAGAAGGTCAACAAATCATTAAATCAATTGTAGATTTTGGTAAGGATGGGATGTCAGCTAGCGAGATTGGTTTGAGATTAAGGGATGAATTTGCAGTTCCATTAGTAAAGCCGATTATTGGAAAAACCATAACTCAAATTTTAGAAGAAAACGAGATCAAAAGAGCCATGCCCGAAGATTTAGAGAAATTAGTTCGTAAGGCTTTGGGGTTACAGAAACATTTGAATGTTCATAATAGTGACAAAAGAAATGTGAGATCTCTAGAATTAATAGAATCAAAAATTCACAGGTTATCAAGATATTATAAAAGAGTTGGCAAAGTATCAAAAGATTGGAAATATGCGTCAGTAATTGCCAAATTAGAATAGAGAATGGGTGATAAAAAAATTGAATCCCTCTTATTATCAACTGGAAAACGATTACAAGAACAAATAGAACAAAAGAAAGTTATTTTTATTATTTCTAACTCGACAGTAGATGCTATAGCAAGTAGCTCGATACTATTTGATTCCATTAATCGTAATGGGGGTAGCGCTATTATCAGATGTTTAGACTCTTCAAATTATTTGAGCCTGCTGGAGAGTATGAAATGTTTGATAAAAGAAAAACATGGTTCATATGTATTTCTTGATTTTGATTCAAATGTTTTCGTTGATATAATCGATTCAATAACTCAAGAAAGTTATTTTTTATTTATAAATTCTGATAAAAATTTAGAAGACCAAGAAAATACAAATGAAAATGAAAACTTTTCGTACATTAATATTAATAAGTTAAACATGAACTTGGACTTTAAGGTCATAACTACAATTTCAGCAGCTGTGTATTATCTGATAAAGCCCTTTGATAGTAAAATAACTCAAAAGTCGTATTTACCTGTTGTGGCAGAAATTTCGAAATTCTCAAAAATAAATAAGAATAAGTTAGATGAGGCCAGCGAGGAAATACTACGAACTGCAATAACTTTGAATCTAATTGAGAGGAAAAAAAGCTTAATTTTCGTAGATAGACAAACCTCTTCTATTATTGATGCTCTGGAAAATAACACATCTAATTTTATCCGAGGGCTAACTTGGAACAAGCGAGCTTCTATTGAAGTCCTGAAAGAATCTGGTATATCAATTACGGAAAAAAAGAGAATAAAGTCCTTGGATGAATTTGAAGATAAAGATTATGACGAAATAGTAAAGGCAATTGAAAAATTTGTTGAAAAGGGATCTTTACAAGACATTCAAGATAGTAAAGGTACAATTACTAATAGAAATATACGTGACAAACTACTAGCGTATGGATACATACTCACAAACGAGGAATCTAATAGTATTCTTAAAGAAGCCCATTCATTCTCAAGGGTTTTAGAATCGTGTATTAAAAGAAGAAAATTTGGAATTGCAGTGGCAATTTCACTTGGAGATAGATATGATTTACTAAATGAAGTTCAGAATCAACTGCAAGAAGAAAAAAGCAAGATCAAGAAAGTTGGTACAAAAATTTTTGCAGAAAAGTGGAGACTCTATGTAGATAAAGAAATTGTATTCATAAATGGTGAGGGTGTAATAGATGAAGAAGAAATTGATCAATTCGCTAACATGATAGGATCATCAATATCATTTTCGGATAAGATAATTTGTCTGAGAACTACAGGGACTGAAAATATGGAAGTTTACAAATATACTTTGATTAATGGAGATGCACATAAACTAGATTCGGTAATGATGAGAAACAAAATTAATGAATTCATAAAAAGTCAAGATTTATCGACCAAGGATCGTTTTAAGCTGAGATATTTGCCCAATAATGGAGACGGTAATATAGAAATCATAGTTCCAGTTAATGAATCAGAAGTCTTTTTATCAAATATAAAAAAAATAGTTGTTAATGCCAGAATCGCATGACATTACCCTTGAAACTGAAATAGTAATAAGATGCAGTAATGAAAACGAAGCACTTTCAATTCACAAATCATTGATTTCAGATAATATTGGTATACCTGCTTTTTTGAAACTTGATATGCGAATAAATCAAAAAGATTTTTTATTACTCATAAAATTCGCCCAAGGCGAAAACAGAGAAAATAATATTAACACTTTAATCAACACAATTGATGAGATCATGGAACATATTTCATTAATTAGGAATGTGATAAGTATTGATTGATTCAAAAATCATAAAAGAAAATCCAGAATTGGTCAAAGAAATGCTAATCAAAAGAAATATTAACTTCCCCATAGATGGTTTAATGGACTCGGACAAGAAAAGACGCAATTTAATAGTTGAATTACAGAACTTGAAACAAAAAAAAAATATACTAGCCAAAGAAATTGCCACAGCAAAGAAGAGAAATGAAAATGCATCTTCCAGTTTCAAGCAGATGGAACAAATTGGACAACAGATTAAGCGAACTGAAGAGGAAGGCAGAGAAAATGAAGAAATATATTTAAAATACATCAATAGTCTACCTAACTTTCCCGATGAGAGTGTTCCCGTTGGAAAGGATGAAACTGAAAATGTAGTAATTAGAAGTTATGAATCGAATCTGAATAGCTCCGAGTATGTTACTAATAATCAGTACGGTAATTCTAAAAATCTGTCTGATTTCAAAAGAAAGAGCCATACCGATCTTACTAGCGAACTTGATTTAGTTGATTTTGAAAGAGCAGGAAAGATATCAGGTTCTCGGTTCTACATACTAAAAAATGAATTAGTAAAATTAAGCATGGCCTTGTCTAACTTTGCTCTGGACTATTTAACAAGAGCAGGATATACAGCTATTCAACCCCCATTTCTGATAAGAAGAGAAGCCATGGAGGGGGCCGTTATTCTAAGTGATTTTGAAGAAACAATTTACAAGGTTGAAAATGAAGATCTTTACTTGATTGGAACATCCGAACATCCTATGGCTTCCATGCATATGAATGAAATTATTAATGGGAAAGATCTCCCCATCAGATATGCGGGAGTAAGTTCATGTTTTAGAAAAGAGGCCGGTGCACATGGTAAGGACATGAAAGGGCTATTTAGAGTTCATCAATTCGAAAAAATAGAGCAATTCATTTTCTGTAAACCTGATGATTCCTGGAAAGAACATGAAAAACTCTTACAAATTACAGAAAGATTTTATGAACTGCTAGAAATTCCTTTTAGAACCATAGTATTATGTTCAGGCGATCTCGGAAAAGTATCTGCAAAAACTTACGATATTGAAGCTTGGTTTCCTGTACAAGAATCATATAGAGAGATTTGCTCCTGTTCCAATTGTACAGATTATCAAGCAAGAGGTCTAAAGATAAGGTTTAGAAACAATCCAAATGATGAAACAACTCTTGTGCATACATTAAATAGTACCATGGTAGCAGTTCAGAGAACCATAGTTGCCATACTGGAAAACTATCAAACCCCACATGGGACTATATCTATCCCAAAGGTATTGAGAAAGTATATGGATAATTTAGAAGAAATAGGCTACAAAAAGAATAATTAATTTTGATTAGTTCTGGAATCAGTTAAAACATGACTTAAGGACATTACAGGAAAATACTGTTTTGTAAAAATAGGCTACCAAAATCTATATATCCTAGTTGTCAGGCTCATAGTATAATGAGCTTGTTAAACGTACTGTCTCAAACAAGTAGTATGTTCCAAAACTTTGGCTTACAAATCGGGCCACAATACGACCCATTGTTCTATGATGTGATGATTTACATATTTGGAACCATGTTATTTGGAGTATTTTTGTTAGGTGCAATTTCATTTTGGCTAAGAAGAAAAGGTCTTGGTGGTCAATCCTCAAAAGAGAAGTGGACCCAAGAATTAGAGAAATATTTCCAAAAAGAGCAAATAGGATTAATGCCTGACGAAAAACATCATTGGTAAATATAGATCCTCTTTTTATTAATTTTAAAAATTTTTAATTTTCGTTTTATGAATTGTATCAAGTCATAATTAATCATTGGGGTCTATCCCTAGGTGAAATTGAAACAATCAAGAATATCTTTGACAATTATGAAGTGATCGAATCACAGCTTCAAAAAAATAGCGATTATGCTAGTACTCTGGAAATAGAATTCATAAAAAATATCTCTGATGAATTTTTTAATTGTATGACCATTGACAAATGGAATATCTTTGTAGATATTATCAAAAACATTAAGAAGAGGAGAGGCAACAAAGGCTTGCAATTTAGATTAACCATTACAGATTACTTTGAAGAAACTCAATATCAGAATGAAAATGTGGATGACAAGATCGAACTTTTATTTTTTAGAAGAATGATTTTTCTCCTAGGATATAAAAATAATAATGAGTTCATTAAAGGATTAGAAAGGATTGAAATAGCAATTGAAAATCTTGCAGAATTATCCAATCAAACCAAAAAGTTTTTTGATTCGATGGAGGATTCTCAGACCACTACGCCAAGAGTTAAAGAGGGTTATATACAAGATCAAGTGACGAATCAGCAAAATCACAGGCACTTTGAGGCCAATGTCCAGCTTTATGTTTTCATTTTTGATGTTGAGAAGAGGATATGGAAGACACTGTAATTAATCCTCCTGATGCCGTTTGGTCTACAAAAATAGATTCCATAAGACTAAAAAGACTAGATCAACTGCAGTTAAGATTATGGGAAAGATCAATAGTGTTGAAAGCGTGCCGAACATGATACACTTATCTTTTGAGAATGATGAAACTCAAAGCGGCCAACCTTTAATCGGCAAGGTATCGATTATTTATGAAGGAAGATTTGATAGCATTAGTATCAATTCCCAAATTGAGGATTCGTCAGACGTTTTTTCCTATATAGAATTACAGGGAAAAAAGGTCAATTACCCGTATGCAAGGCTTTCTATTATGAAAAAAGAGATATTAGATCCAAGAGAAATAAATTTTAAAGTCTCTACACTACATAAACCCATCAAAGATATTTCTACCGTAAAGTTTAGGGCGACTCTAATTCAAGAACATAAGGAAATAGGATCGGACGTAAAATTTATTCGCATAAAAAAATGATGTTATAGGTTAGCCGAAACTTGGCTCTACATCAACCTTTCCAGTCATCCATGGATGAGGTTCGCAATGATACATATATTCACCTCGTTGGGTAAAAGTAAATTCATACGTACCCTGTGGAGGAATTAAACCGATTGTTGCTAGAGAATCAAAGCGTCCATTTATAGGATCTTCGTAATTATTATCGGTAGTTACAGTGTGTGCTGTTACATCATTATTGGTCCAAACAACTTTATTTGAAACTCCCAGTGATGCACGTACTTCACTTGGCGTAAAGAAATTTGGATTTGCGGGTAGTGAAGAACCTTCGACAATTGATATGTCTGTGCTACCAGATGGGTTTAAAATTTCCTCAGCAACGTCTGGTTTTGCATTTATTGCAGGAGTATAGACAAATTGATAATAGGATAAACTAATTGTAACAATTACTACAAAGGAAATAATACTAATCCCACCAATTTGGGACTGTTTCTTTACTTTTTCCAATTGAGTCTTATTTCATAGACGATAATAAATATTTTGTTTATTAAAAATAATCAAAATCGAAATAATTGCATATAGCCCACTCATGCTTAATAGCTAATTGTATTTTTCAAGAATGGTATTTGTCAGATCAAGTGGAATTGACCTGATGTACTGATCGTAGTGATGTTTATCCATCTATTTATTGGTTAACTCCCCTTCAATGTCAACTGCTTACTCCTTCTCAGATTTCAAATTTACCGACTGTTTGACTGCCAAATTATCCTTCTCTAATACAGATTCAGATGTAGTTGCGGAAGAAATTTGTTTGGAGGATTGAATTTCAGGTAATGGCACAGGCTCACTTTTTTCTAGAATCCTATCTTTTGCTAAATCAGACGGAGATGAGACATCAGACAATTCTTTAACTGAACTACCAGAAGATAATGCCTTTCTCTGTGATGATCGAAAAGATGGGAATATGAACTTGCGTTTATTAGAGGTCACAACTTCAACATTTGATTTTGATAACCCCCTTCCATATCTATACAGATGGAACATGCCAGCAAACACCAACATCAATATTCCTATCAGGAAGAGCGAATAATTTTTCATTCCATTTAAGACGGCATAATATGCAGCTATGTTCAGATATACCTGAAATCCTATTAAGACAATAAACAGGATATATAACCATTTTGCAGGAAGTTGGATAGGGTTCTTTTCAGGCGGTTTTTGCTTCTTTGCATTTGCTTCAGCGTTCTTTGCCAGTTTTATCATCAAGTATGTAAATCCAAAAGAGAGGGGAACTAGCAATACCATGACAGTATACAGGAAGATTGGATCGATAACTAGTCTTTCTAATAGAGACTTAGTCCTGTCCGGGTCTATGTAGAATCCCCAGTATGTGGTGATAATAATTTGCGCAATACTAGTGATCCCCAAAGCTGTAATAATTGGCCGATCCTTCCATGAAAATTTCTTGTACTTATCAATAAAAGGGATTATCAATAATGTGAATATGAATAATCCTGGCCAAGCCACTCCCGTGGTAAACTTATCAAACTGACTTCTCAAAAAGGAATAGAGACCCGTAAGATACCATTCAGGTACGGTTATACCAGGTGGTACGTTAGGATCAAATTTAAGTCCCATATCAATGGGAAAAACACCCCCAGTCAACATTATAGCTCCTGATACGGCCATTACCATAGGAACATCAAATACCAAAAATCGTGGAAAATGAACTACCATTAAGCCCAAGAGTACAATTGGTAAGAAGAAAACATGGAATGCATAGAACCGAAGTACAAAATCATGAAATCCCGAACCGAAGAAGGCATTCATCATATCAGGCCCCAGAATAGGAATAGAATTGGTAAGAGACGCCGCTATAGATATTGCCAACTCTGCTCTCTCACTAAATATGATATCATAACCAGTAAAGGCTTCTAGGATCGTTAGAACACCAAGTAAGATCCCAGTAACCCAAAGCATTTCATTTCGGATCTTATATCTGCCGCTAAAGAACTGATAATACATGTGTAAAATTGCGAGCATAACCATTGCATTTGAAGCATGATAGTGAATATTTCTCATGTGAAATCCATATGGAATTGTATCATTGATTTTGCTAACACTATCCCATGCTCTATCCAATATGGGCTCATACCATAGCATGAGGAAAGCACCAGTAATACCCAAAATGATAAAAACTACAAAGGTTAACATGCCGAGAAACCCTAATGGGCTTACAAACTTGGTTGGAAGAGTGAATTTTAATCCCATGAATATAGTCCTATCGAACCCGGCATAGATCCACTTGAATAGCCTTACAAGGCTATTATCTTGACTATGTAAGGAAACGCCCATATCCAACAACCCCATTACCTGATGGAGTCCAATTTGGCGGTTTAATCCAGATATTACCCTCATCATCAACCTCCAGATCTAGACTTGGTAAAACATTCGATGGTGGAGCTTGAAGCGCTGCGGGGCCAGCAAATGCTTCACCAGTCAAAGGATCGTACATTGATCCATGACAGGGACATTCCCCACGTTTTCTACCATCTTCAGGCCAATATTTCCACAAGCACCACAAATGTAAGCACACCATACTATACATTCTAAAAGCAGAAGCATCATTCTTTTCGCCACCGAGTTCTGATGGTAGTCTAATAAATTGCCAAGTTCTAAAGGCTTCTTCGTTTAATACAGGATCTTCTGACAAGGGATATACTATAGCTTCGGCATGATTAACTTTGAATGAATTTACATTTGCTTGGCTTCCGTCAGGCAATACGACCTTCGCTCTCTCTTCGGCAGCTTCTCTAGGATTAGGCAGAAACTTACCCCATTCAACAAAAGGCGTAAATGTCATCACTGTGCCTGCAGCTGCAAGCAATTTCAAAAAATCTCTACGTGAAATCTTTCCTCCGTCAACTTTTGGAGGTTGTCGTTGAGACATTATACTTAAAAAATGTAAAAAGATATCTTATAAATCTTTATTTAGGTTCCAGTAGGAATACACTATAGTTACAAGATTTCATGTCGATATTCTCAGTATAATTTGTTCTTATTCTAGACAGATTTGTATACTCCTATAATTTTCAAAATTTATGCTTTCCCTGATCGGATTATCCATAGATAAATTAATCAAGTCTTATCCGAACGATTCCATTTATTACAGAAATGTTTGATACTAAATAGTTCTTGTCGTGCAACTGAGGAATAGGCATATTATCATTCTTATTAGTAACTAAATTATGTATCGTCAAAATCTGTGTTTCTTTGTCAAAACTGGCACGTATCTGAGTGCTTGACGAAACAGTCTTATCTTCAAATATTACATCAACAAAATTTTCTCCAGATATTATCTCAGGACTTCGTATTCTATTCCTGCTATCCAAATCGATAGGTTTCAAATGGTTGGTATTAAGACGACGTTTACCAAGTACTTCTCCCTGGGTTTTCATAGACCCTGGATTATAGGATTGATTCCGATATGATCGTAGACCAAAAAGGTAATTTGATAAGTATTTCCACATGAATGCAGATATCAATCCGATCAAAAACCCTCCAATGTGAGCAAGATATGCGACTCCACCAGATTGACCTATTAGCGCGAAGATGAGTTGCATGATGAACCAAAACGGAATATAAGCTAGTGCTGGAATCCTCACTGTAGTAATAAAAAAAGCAAAGATAATGGTATGTATTTTAGCATGTGGAAAAAATATTAGGTATGCCCCTAAAACCCCAGATATTGCACCCGACGCACCGATTGCAGGAATAGCACCTTCTCCTGTAGAAATAGCATAAATACTGTGGGCAATTGCGGCCATAACTCCCCAGAAGAGATATAATAAAAGGTATCTAAAGTGGCCAAACCTATCCTCCAAGTTGTCTCCAAATACATAAAGGAAAAACATGTTTCCCAAAAGATGAGCAATACTACCGTGCATAAACATAGAGCTAAAAAGAGATCCCAAATTCTCTCCGGACAAGATCAAATCGGGAATAGATCCATAATTAGAATATAGCTCATTTACTGCAATCCTATTTGAAAAATTCCCTGTGATTATTACTTCAATAATAAATACAATTATGTTGACACCGATTAAACTATAATTAACAATTGGGCGCCCGTTTACCCTAGGAGTATCATCATGGATTGGGAACATTATAACATTAGTTTATAATTATTGTAAATTTAAACCATAGTTGTATTAACTTGGTCCAAACGGATTGAAATTTGGCATGTCTCCATTCTTCTCGTTATGAGCCTTTCTCACATGACGGCGTAGACGTTCATCATCATCAAACATCATATCACAATGCTTACATTTTTTCTGATTAGATTCTTTGGTGCTTTTTTTATCAACATCCTTATTATTTTTTTTCTTGGAAAATAATTTCATAACTAAATAGAAAATAAAGACGTAGATTAAAGTTGCTATCTAGAAGTCATCAGGAGTGTAGATAAAAGAAAATTTAATAGAAGAGGATAGAAGTCACTCCATAACTATCATAGTCAAAGTAGATTTCACACCATTGAGCTTTCTAAGCTTCCAGGTTATAGTTTCTTTTACTTTATCCATACTTTCACCCTCTACAAGTGCTACAATATCATATACGCCATAAACCTGATAAACATGTTTAACTAAATCTATCTTTTTTAACTCATTCACTATCGATTCTTCACTTCCCAATTCAGCGTTCATAAGCACAAAAGCTTCTGGCATATATCAAATTAATAATACTACAAATATAAAAATGTGATATTCATCTAAATTGTAACCGACAGAATAATACCCTATTAGATTTCTGGACTAAGTTTGGACTCGTCAAAAAGCTTAGCCTTGGTCCACTCGTATTCGAAGAAATCTTTGCACCATTCATGGAATGATCCATCCTTGCTATAAAACATTACATTTAGATCTGGCTCTCCTTTCAAAGTCGGAAAAGAGATACACGATTCCCTCTCGTTAAATATTGTAACTATATTAATTTTGTCAACCATTCGTCGTTCTACTATCCCTCTAGAAACAAAATTCTTCCAACCGAGTTTTTTTAGCAATTCATTCCTCCCCCTCGGAATTACGACGTCTGCTGGAAAAATATAGCTGAACTTTACATTATTATTAACTCTTTCAGCGATTGTTTCTATTAGATCGATTGGTACTTGTGATATCACTTCCCTGATATATTCCTGAGAGTTACTGTAAACTGCCTTCCAACGTTGAAGGACAGCCATCACACCTACCACTACTTCACAATTATTGAGCGAACCAATTCTTTGGATAAATTTCAATGGAAGATTGCTAAGGGTATGTTCCTGAAAATAGTCCTTATGCTTGAATGGAAAATTAAAATTTGGGATAAGGGATACGATTATTTCACCATACGGAGTAAGCAATAATTCACCTTCTCCAGTTTTCTTAACCAATTTTGAATCTATCAATCGATTGATATTCCGGTGAGATTCCTGCATAGTTGCGTTCAAATCGGTGGCCAGTTGAGATAACCTATAAGGTTTAGATGACAGTTTTAGGAGCATATAAATGCGCAAATCTCCTGCAAGTTCAAAGAACACGGATTGAAAATCGTCACCAGACTGGCTGAGCATAATTTAGGTTTAAAGTACTTGGATTTAAACTTGATAAATGCGTGATATTATGGTTAATTCAAAATAACCTAAAACAAAACGTTTTAATTGGTTTTACCGTTACGAAAATTATAGTGCCCGGGTAGTATAGAAATGCACACAAGTGCGTTGTAAAGTCCGGTCCAGTATGGGGGACTGTCACTCCCTTGACCCGGGTTCGAATCCCGGCCCGGGCGCTTTTTCAAAAACCTTACTCTCTAAGAGTATACAGCCTCGGGATCTTATTGGGCAGAGATTACTCTCAAGTCAATTCAAACTCATGACTTCAAACTTCATTTGTTCCTAACATAATTTTGTCATTGAAAAGTAATAGGAATTTATCTAAAAAGACCCGCGGAAAAAAATCTAACAGGAGAATTAAAAGTCGGTCTATTTAAAAGTATTAAAATTAATTAGGAATAACCGCTTTCCTAGTCTTCTTCATATCCCAACCAAACAAAGAAACTATCCATCCAGCAATTACCAGAAGTACAGAAATTACTTCTGCATCAACCATTGGATTACGAAACTCAGTTTCAGTAGGAGGGGACTGAATGTTGAATTCTGTATCGGGAATAGCATCACTAATTACGATTGGAGCTGTAATTACTACTCCAATAATACCTGCTGCCACCATGACTAAACCAGCTATTAAAATTGGTTTATAACTAACCATGCAAAGAACTAGATTTTTTCCTATATAAATTTTAAGGTGTAACTCGTTAAATAGCAAGAGGAACCATTTGTTTAACTTATTCATCTTATAAGGGCCATATATTATGATGCAAATAAATGTGCGAGTATCTAAGAGTTTGGTAGTAGTAATCGTAACGTTTATCACTTGGTTTTATGGAACAAAATTTCAGGCATGATGCTTGCTTACCCATATGGATTTCAGGAAAGAAAATATAGCCTACTTCCAGGGTAATGGCATACTTTCGATTGAGATTAAGTCAATATAGAAAGGACCAAAAACATTTACGATATTTTCTATGCTGACTAACAAAAGGTGAGCTCAGAATATTGGATGACCATATTACCCCTCTCAAGATCCTTATGCCACATGTTATATCTAACTATGTAAATAAAAAAATTTTCAATTTGATTAAAATGTGAGCATATTGATCAAATTGACTTTCCTCAAAACTAGGTCAGAACTGAGGATTTGAAAGTTTATTTAAGTTCCATTTGCAGTATTGGTATGGACAAAAGTGGTGAAAAAATAGACCAAGAGCCTTCTAGCAGTGATAAATTGAAAAAAGAAATGTTAAAACCGGTTACTAAAACAGACTCTGAATTAGATGAGGAGTTAAAAGAACTGGAAGTAGAAAACTCAGCTGGTGGAAAAGATGGCGGAGGAGGTTGAAACTATACTCTAGACGTCATTACATCTATAAATTGGGTATTATTTTATTAACCAAGAGATCGATCAATTTCTGCTTGTTTGGACTGGAATTTGTAAGTGCTATCTCGGTTATTCCAGCATCAGTATATGCAGAGATCTTCTTGATTGCCTCTTCGGCAGAGTTAATTAAAAACAAATTCTTTTTCAATGAATCATCTTCGATAATCATTCCATTTTCCTCGATTTTCCTAGGATCATGTATGTCAGTTTCAAAGAATGCCTTGATCATGGAGCCCCTCCAAAACCGAATCGACTGAAGTGATTTTTCTTCATCTTCATCGAATGACGCAGGAATGAATAATACTCTTTCTTTGTTTATGGTATTATGATCCTGTTCTCTTTTTCTTTCACCTTTTTCAAAAGCAGGGATTAGGTTATTCCTTATTTTTTCAATGTTTGATTCAGTTGTTATTAATCCGTCACCTTCTTCACCAGCGAGCTGAGCAGACTGTTTACCAGCAGCTGCAATATAGATTGGTATATGTTCACTGGGTTTGGTGTATAATCGTGAATCCTTTACCCAGTAATATTCTCCCCTAAAAGTAACCCATTCCTCTTTCCAAAGTTTTTTTATCAATTTGATCGCTTCACGCAGCATTGCAAAACGTTCCGAATTATTAGGCCAAACATTTCCACTCGTTACCTCGTTCAATGCTTCTCCTCTACCCAAGCCAAGAATTACCCTATTTGGAAACATGCTTGCAAGAGTTGCGAAAACCTGAGCAACAATGGCTGGGTGATATCTTAAGATTGGAGCAGTTACGCCAGTCCCTAAAACCAAATCATGAGTCTTTGCAAGTGCAGCTCCCATCCAAGGCCACGCGGCCCCTCCTGATGCACCTGAATTCCACCAAGGCATATAATGATCACTCGTCCAACAACGTTTAATCCCCTTTTTTTCCATATAAAGAACATCTTCTAACAGGTCACTTGGATGGAATTGCTCATGTGAAGCTTGGATACTAATCTTCATCTTTCTTGTCATACTCTGCAACCTCAGATAGTATTTGTGATGATTGTTTATTAGATTGTAATAAATGTAGTATATGGTAGAACATATAACAAATTCAGTTTAGTCGAGATTTACGGAAATTTTATAAAGTGTTCTCATAAATCATTTTTGATTCGTTTTTTGTTAAAACAGTAATTCTGTTTTACTCACTAGACCAAAATCTGAAAAAAAGTATCTTTAGAAAAAGTTTCGACAAGGATACTTCCATAAAACTTAATTGTATCCGAATTCATACCAAAGCTTAATCAAGTTTTTACATGTTTGTTAGTTTGCCTGTTAACCAACTCGATAGCTAGTTCATTTAACTTTGTTAACTTAAAAGGCTTTATTAATAGTTTTATATTTTTGGTAATGAATCTTTTTTCGGCGTTAAATGCCTGTTTTACAGTATCGTAAGCAGAAATTATCAAGATAGATGCAGAGGGATATTTATTAAAGATTTCATTGGCAGCCTCGAGCCCATTCTTACCATCTGGCAGCTTGTAATCAAGGATTACTAAGTCGGGTTTGAATTCCTCGTAATCGCTCATAATATTCGATGCAGTAGTATTTGTGACAGAAATGTAGTAGCCCTTGTTTATTAAAAAATCTTTGTAAAGATTCAACAGATCCTGTTCATCTTCAATTATCATGATGCGAATCACTTCTGCATTTGTACAAATACATCATTCATTAATAAACCATAATACTTTTTGCAATCAAATGCAACTAACTAGGTTCGAAATTCGCCTTGTAAAGGAACTAAACGAAAACTCATTATTCCCAAGTTCTTACACAAAAAACCGTTTCTATTGGATACTATATACTAACTAGGCGTTGAAAATGGGATAAAATCCTGTTTTTAAATTTTGATAAAATTAATTAGTCAAATAAAATATATCTCATTGTTTGTATATATTTGCATCTTCATCAGACATGTTCAAATTCAAAGCAAGTCCGTCAAAATTAGAACTTTGACTTTTAGGAATAATAAACTTGTCTTTGTCTGCCATGCCCCTTTGGATGATAATATAATCTTCACCTATTTCTTGTACTTCTCCTAAATCATAATCATTAAGGCCTCGAGTCTCCCTCTTGATATCATTGAACCAGTTAATATCCAGATTGCTTGACATTTAAGTTAATTAAAAACATTTCTTAAATAGATCATATTGCTTGGAAATTTTCAGCAATATTAAATGGAAGATTCAATCTTTTTTATTCATCAAAATCGAGTTTAATATTTAACAATAAATATAATAACTATAAGATGTATTATTAAAATGATTGAACACAGAGAAAGAAAGCAACGTTCCAGCCTCATCTGCCTCAAAATCTGTGGAATATATTTTACTTGAAAGCATTGGAAATGAACTATGGGAAATCGATTATCAAAATGGGATCGCATTGAATGTAACTGAAATAATCAACCCAGAAACAGCTGGAAACATTATTCAATATTCAGGAAAAATAGAGGAGTTCTTGTCCCAAGAGAGAGGACTAAAAAATCTTCACTTTCATGAATCTGTTAATTTTCCAATGAGAGTACATTTTGACGTTTAAAATTAGCATTTAAAGACTAGGTTCGAGTTCTGAACTCTTTTTCATTAAGAGGTGAGAATTAACATTCATGTAGCTGCACAAAAAGGGATTGACCATCATCTAGATTGATGTAATCCTATAAATTAATTGTCCCCAATTGGGAAGTTATAGATAGATGGATTCTCATCTGGCAGCAGGTAAGTAACGGATTTAAACGTTTTACCACGTGGTTATAATAGTACAAGACTTGTTTAAACAATTTCTTCAAATCACTTTGATTTAAAGCAGTCAGGACCATCTAGTTACATTTCGCCTCAAAAGTAATAAGTACCAATACAAATCGTTGCTAATAGATATTTCAGTTATTTGACTATTGTGTTTTTATTGTAGAAAAAGAATTAGGGTACTAATTTTTGAGGATTCAAGATGATTTATTCGCAGCAATCTTGATCACCAACGAAGGAATAAGAAACTACAATTCAAATTCCTGACGCATTATCATAAAAAACATCTCACTCAATGAGCAAT
>DATELO010000076.1:0-35567 GCA_035276505.1 Candidatus Nitrosocosmicus sp. | reverse complement strand
CGAAGTTTGGCTCTGTTGGAAAATAGGTGAAGACAAGGTAAAATTTTGGCATAGTAAGGATGAGGGATTTCTTGGCAGAAAACCTTTATCTATCAAAGGAACCTTTGATGAGGACAAACTTGAGGATTTGCGGTGAGTGGGATGAAACGTGAATAAAAATTTAGATAGCTTGTTCAGGTTGAAAGGTGAGCCTAAATTCCAAGAATTAGACACAAAAATGATGCCGTTTCAGATTTTCAAGAAAATCAGCAAGGAATTTGACCACAATTTCATTTTTGAATCTTTGGATGGGCCTAAGGAATTAGTGGAATCATCTATTATTGGTTTCGACCCGAAATATATAATCCGATGCAATTTAAGAAGTTTGCAGATTTTTGACAAAGACAATGAAATACAGAAATTATCTATAAAGGAACCATTAGAAATAATTAGGAAGTATTTTCCCTTAGTCAAGGAACAACAATACAGGTATGTAGGAGGACTAGTAGGTTTTTTTTGTTATGAGGCTATTAGATTTTGGGAGAAAATACCAATAAAAAGGGAATTAATATATCCGTTATGTGAATTCGGTTGGTATGAGGATGGATTGGTTTACCATCACAAGAAAAGTAAGTTGGAATACTTTTGCTATGATGTATCAAGAATTGAGAGAATAAAATCAATTATCGAGAGCTCGGAATCAAGCCACAAGTCTAAAAAACCATCTTACTCAAATCTGAAACGAAATATTAATAAAAAGGAATATGAAGATAAAGTGAAAATAATAAAAAGACATCTCCAAAATGGGGACATTTTTCAAACAGTTTTGTCAAAAAAAATTACTTTTAGATATTTAGGAGATTCGTTGTTATTATACGAAGAACTAAGGAGAATCAATCCCTCCCCATACATGTTTTACTTCAAAAATGGATCTAATATTTTGTTGGGTGCAAGTCCAGAAATGCTCTTGAGGATTACAGGCTCTCATGCCGAAACGTATCCAATAGCCGGTTCAAGGCCAGTATCAAATGATCCAAAGATTACTTATGATCATAAAAGAGAAATGAAAAGGGATAAAAAAGAGGTTGCTGAGCATACCATGCTTGTGGATTTAGCAAGGAACGATTTGGGAAAAGTTTGCCAGTTTGGAACCGTTTCCACACCAGAGTTGATGAAAGTAAAAAAGTTTAGTCATATCCAACATATGGTATCCCACGTTGTAGGCATCTTAGATAGCAAGTTTGATATTTTTGATGCATTCAAGGCAGTATTTCCAGCAGGAACAATTTCGGGAGCTCCAAAAATAAGGGCAATGGAGATAATTAATCATTTGGAACCAGAAAGCAGAGGCCCTTATGCTGGCGCTATTGGATATTTTTCATTTAACCAATGCTGCGATTTTGCCATTACCATTAGATCAGCATTTATACAAGATGGAAAGGGATATACGCAGTCAGGTGCAGGCATAGTAATTGATTCCATTCCAAGTAAAGAATTTCAAGAAACTGAAGACAAATCTAAGGCAATACTAATTGCACTTCAGGGGGTAGATCGTAGCTTGCCAACTAATACTATTAGACGAAAAAGAAGAGTTGGGTAAAATTATTTTAAATGATCACGCGGAGGCTTTGCGAACATATTCGACTTATTCAAATGGTAATTGATAGCTAAAGAAGGGTCTTTTTGCCTCCCAGTTAATACTCCGACTACTATTTCATCTTTTTTGATTATCTCCTTTTGACGTAATTTCTTGATCCCCGCTGGAACAGAACCTGAGGCCATTTCGCAATCAAACCCATTTAAACCAACTACAGACATACCATCTAGCATGTCTGTATCCTCAATTGCCTCGACTATACCGTTTGTAAAATCAATTGTCCTTAATGCTTTCGCAATATTGGCAGGTTTTCCAATCTGAATTGCAGTTGCTAAAGTCTTTGGAGATCTGTTATTAATATCTTGGTATTCATAGAACCTCTTAATAAGTTCGATATCAATTTTACCTCCATTCCATCCTAATTTTGAATTTTCAAACAATCCATTTACGAGTTGATAAAATGTATCAGCCCCTTTTGCATTTACTACTAAAACCCTAGGAATTTTTTTTATCCAACCCCAATCATACAACTCCATTAATGCCTTACCACAGCTCGAAATATTACCGAGTGCACCACCCGGGTAAACAATCCAATCAGGGGGATTCCAGTTTAAATGTTCCATAATCCTAAATATTATCGTTTTCTGTCCCTCAATTCTAAAAGGATTAATCGAATTGACCGTATAGCCACCATCGCGCGATGCGTTACTCAATGACATTGACAAGGCATCATCAAAATTTCCGTCGACTTCAATAACTTGTGCTCCAAATTGAAATGCTTGTCCTAGTTTTCCTGGGGCTATCTCACCGTGAGGGATATAAACATCACAATCAAAGCCTTCATTTGAAGCATACATCGCTGCTGAAGCAGAAGTATTACCTGTCGAAGCACAAACTATTTTCTTCACCAATAGGAGCTTTGCATGTGTTACTGCCGCTGCCATTCCGTTATCCTTGAAAGAACCGCTAGGATTGTAACCTTCGGGTTGAAGGAAAAAATTTTCTGATTGCATCTCTGCATAGCTAGCAACTTTACTCATTTGATATGGTCTTGATGACCTACCCTCAGAACCGTCTAACGAAACCAAGAATCTTGAACACTGGTTAATATCTTCGGTATCAATACCAACAAAATTCAATAGCTCGCGATATCTCCAGACACCACTTTCATTAAAAATATTTCCCATATAATTTCGCCTTTGATAAAAAGTTTCAATGAGATTTTTATTAGGAGTTTCTTTGTATTTAACATCTAGAAGAAATCCACATGAACAACGATAAATATCATTATCAACCAAATATTCAATTCCACAAGAAGGATTAATACATTTTTTCTTTGCACTAAACTGCATATAACATAAATCAACAACCTAGATTTATAAACGTAAAAAAGATACTAATATAATGGCCGGATCCTGTGAGAAATTTCGATTCTTATTAGATCAAGTCTGCGAATCCATTCCTTGTGAATCTATATTACTTTCTGGGGGACTGGACAGTAGCATCCTGCTATTTTGTATAAAACCGAGAAAGGCTATTACAATTGTAATTGATTGTTTGTCTAATGATTACAAATACTCATCCTTGATTGCGAGCAAATTCAATTTAAGTCATATTATATTCCAACCGGAAAAATATTTGATTTACAAGAGCATGAATGAATTGATTGCTAATTATAAAACTTTCGATCCAATATTTATTCGGAATATGGTCATCCAATTAATCGGATTTCAAAAGGCAATTGAACTTGGGCTCAAGACTGTAATTATCGGCGATGGAGCAGATGAATTATTTGGAGGGTATAACTTTCTTCATAGATATAATAAAGAACCTAAGATACTTGAATCAAAACTACGACAGTTGATTCAAAATATGAATTTCGTCTCTAAAAGTTTGGCTGAAAAATATCACTTGAATGCGTATACACCCTTTCTCCATGATGAAATAATTGAGTTTGCCAGGGCCTTGCAGGCCAACGAAAAAGTAGCAGTACACAATGGAACTATCTATGGCAAATTTTTTCTCAGGAAATGTTATGAAGGTATATTACCTGATGAAATTGTTTGGAGGAAAAAAGAAGCTTTGGAAACTGGATCCGGTATGACGAGTTTTAGTTCCGAATTTGATAAAAAAATTTCTGATTCGGAATTCAGAAATGGTATTAGGATTGCCAAGAATGATATGGTAACAATCAGAAATAAGGAACACTTGTATTACTATCAAACTTATAGGAAATATTTCCATGCCCCAATTTATGATCCTGCCAATCAAAATTTGAACTTTAGGAAGTGTTCCTCTTGCCACTCACCATTTAGTTGGGAGGGATCTTTTTGCAAAGTTTGTGGTGCTTACCCCGGAATAGGAACGTAATTCGATTGTAACCATAGGTCTTAGTTACTATAGTCACAATTAGAAAATGAAATGCATCTTTAAATACAAATATTTACATTGGCATAAGGGTATAAAAGTCAATGTCTTTTAGCAACAAATGGATAAAACCACAAAATGAAATAGGTAATGTAGGTATGAAACTATTGGAGAATATCAAACCTCCATCTCCACTCAAACCAAGAATAGAAGAAGCACAGAAGAGACTTCATTCGCAGATTTCAAAATTAGAAAGCATGTCAGCCAAGATGGATGAAAAAGATCAGATTATATTTAAGAGGATTATAAGTGCAATGCAAAATCACGACAGTCAATATGCAAAAATTCTTTCAAATGAGCTTTCACAAATCAGGAAGATGAATAAGATGATAACTTCAGCTAAGTTGGCCCTAGAGCAAATTCAACTTCGATTAAATACAATTACAGAGTTAGGTGATGTAGTAGTAACATTAAGCCCTGCTATGTCTGTTATAAAGAATATACAAGGGGGATTGAATTCGATGATACCTGAGGCAGGACAGTCCTTTGGAAAGATTACTGACATATTGAACGGCATAATGAATGATTCTGGTCAGATCCCTACAACCTCGGAAATTAATGGTAACACAGGTAGTGTAAGCGAAGATGCTCTCAAAATAATTGAGGAAGCAAGCGCCATTGTAGAACAAAATATGAAGGATAAATTCCCTGATTTACCAACTTCAGGACTGGATTCAAAAATATCAGAGAGTAATTCTCTTTATTGATGACAAACAGTTTTTTTAACTGAAAGGACTAATCATTTAGAATCCTTTCTAGTTGTATCTTGATACGATAAATTGTAGGGTAGCTATAGCCTTTTTCACGATATTTCTTTACCAAAATTTTCCAATTCTTCAATCTCACTTTCGCTTGTTTTTTAGTTAATAATGAGGTCTCCATTTTTACAATACTTTTTCTTCCAGGATTCAGATAACCTCCGATGGTAGCTACGTATCGACTATTAGAGAATCTAAGTCCAGATAATATCACATCCAATGGTAGGTTCTCAAAATAATTTTTTACCTCGAGATACTCGGTCCGGAGAGCGTAGAATTCAATTCGATATTTTCTCACTATGCATCACGAAAAATCATATTTCAAAATTCGAATTTTGAAATATTTCGAATTTATAATATTTTGAAACCAGTGTAATTAATCTTGTCAATGTAGTGTACAACATCCATTATAATTTGAGAGAAAGGCAGAATCATCTCATCATTCACACCGATTGGATCTGAGATAATATAATTTCTTAATGCCATATCTAAGCCAAGAGGTGAGTGAGAAACAAGCCAAACGTTATGCTTGTTTGGTTGTATTGCTTTTAATCTTTCAACTAAATTCTTAGTTGAATTGTCATTATTACAAAATTGAATAATTAAAATCTGATCTAAATTTTTGTTAATATTTCTTGCATTAGGGATAATTATGCTAACCTCAATGTCATCTACTATAATTTTACGTTGAGAAGGTAACACCATTACTGTAAGCATGTAATGCATCAAGGCCTCTGCTAGAGAAACCCAATCAGAATCAGGAATCCTAATTCCGTTTAAGGAAACTAAGCAATTATTCATTAATTCTTCAATCACATACCTAGAATTTTCATTTTTTTCCCTTAATCTTTGTTTAATAAACAATGAACCCATATGTTCTATCTCGGTATAAAGCATATTCTTTAAATCCATTACAGATAACTTGGTTAGAACCGCTTGCACTATTAATTATTTCACAAATAGGACAAGGATTTTATTTACCTAAGTCCTAATAATAGCAGAATATTTGTCTAATATCGACAAAGTTTGGTATCCTTATACTCAAATGTACAACTCATCAAAGATATATAATAAAAGGATTGTTGAGTCGGGTCAAGACTTTTATTTTATAGATGGAAACGGACAAAAATATTTAGACGGAATAGCAAACATGTGGTGTAATGTTTGGGGATTTAATGAAAATAGAATTACTGGAGCAATGATTGACCAGATTAGAAAAATCCCACATTCAACTATTTTTGGCTTGAGTAATGATAAATCGATCAAATTATCATCAGAATTCCTGAAGTTGACGAAGGGAATGAGCAAAATCTTCTATACCGATAACGGATCATCAGCAATAGAATCAGCATTAAAGATGGCCACCCAATACTGGAGCAACCAGGGCAATGATACCAAGACACGATTTCTTTCTATCAAATCTGGTTACCACGGCGATACTATTGGAGCAATGTCAGTAGGTTATGTAAACTCATACTTTAAAAAGTATAAAAGGTTGTTAATGACAACAAGAACTATTCCTAAGCCAAATAGTGCAATGCTGTGCGTTACTAGTAATGAAGACGATACTAAAGCATTATTAGAAAAGACTGAAAAAATAATTGAAGAAAATTCAGAAAAATATATAGCTCTGGTAATGGAGAGTGGTGCTCAAATTGCTGGCGGTATTACAATTTATCCTCCAGGATATCAAAAAAAAATCGCCGAAATCTGTAGGAAAAATGATATATTATTTATTCTAGATGAGATTGCAACAGGGTTTGGTCGACTTGGAAACATGATAGAATATCTAGCTCAAAATTCAGTTCCTGACATAGCGTGCTTTGGTAAAGCAATAACGGGTGGTTATTTCCCACTGGCAATTACAGCAGCATCCAAGAGAATCTATAAAGAATTTGAAGCTAATTGGACAGATCAAAAGCAGTTATATCATGGTCACACATATGCAGGACATCCGATTGGTTGCGCAGCCGTAATTGAAAATCTAAAAATGTATCAAGAAAATCATCTCATTAACAAAATTCGAGATAATAGCAAATTTCTGACAAAACGGATTCAAGAGTTTAGCCGGTTCCGAATTGTAAAAAATATAAGAGGAAAAGGATTGTTGGCAGGTTTTGATTTGATTAATCATGGAATCCCAATTAACACAGTCAATGGAATACCCACTTCAATGTTTGTGATAAAAGAATCACTCAAACGAGGAGTTTATTTACGTTCTCTTGGCTCAACAATCTTGTTTATCCCTCCCCTTGCAATCGATAAGGATTCACTTGAAAAAATTATCAGTACACAATTCGAGATTGTAGCAGACATTCAAAAAAGGTTGGGATGATTATTGGGAGAGTCCTCTCAAATTCTTATATAGTGTTGCTTTAGACACTCCTAATTCCTTTGCAATCTTTGCTTTGGATTTGTTTTGGGAAAGTAATATTATTAGTTCCTTATCGTTAATTTTTTTTATAGGTCGTCCAATATTTTTGCCAACTGATTTGGCACGTAATATACCATCCTTAGTCCTTTGAATTAACAACTCCCTTTCACGTTCAGCTACCCAAGTCAGGATTCCCAACATTAACTTTCTTATACTTGGCTCGGTAGTTTGAAGAAAAGTCTCTCTTGGGGAACAAGAAATTAGAGGGGCATATTGCTCCACAGCTTTTATTGCCTCCAAAGTATCCCAAAAAGTGCGCCCTATTCGAGACAACTCATAAACTAATACAGCGTCGATTATTTCTCTTGCAACTAGATTTAAAAGTTCCTTAAATCCAGGTCTGGTAGTTGCAGCTGTTTTTCCGCTCACTGAAGAATCTTCAAAATAATCTATTATTTGAAAATCGTGTGCAATAGCCCATCGCTGCAAAGATAATCTTTGATTCATTACAGTTTGATCCTCTGTGCTTACACGCAGATACGCAAAGGCGTATTTCATATCTTCCTATTCAAAATCAATAGTAAAAAAAAGGTTGTCAATATTATACGATAATTTGTCTAAAAGTCATAAACTATTATTCAAAATCAATAGTAAAAAAAAGGTTGTATAATCTGAACGGTTCATTTAATGGTCCTTTTCTATCCAATCCTTAAATACCATTTAATCGCCGAAATTCGCTTTTTTAATCCAATCTCAATATATTAGAATACTAATATAGGTGAGATACAACTAATAAGAAAAGTAAGACTAATTGACCAATTCAAATAACGAATTTATTTTCAAGATGATGTCGAAAGTTTTGGATAGCCAGAGTATAACATATGACGATGCTCTGCAGTTAATTTGCTCTGAGGATTTGGATACCTTAGCTAGTTGCGCCAAAAATTTGACAAAAAGATTTGTAGGAAATGGTGTCGATGTAGAAACATTGATCAATGCTAAATCTGGTAATTGTCCAGAAGATTGTTCTTTCTGCGCTCAATCCTCTTTCAATTCCACTATGATTGAAAAGTACCCACTTTTATCTCCAGAAAAAATATTAGTACAAGCCGAAAATGCTATGAACAGTGGGGCAAATAGTTTTTGTATAGTCTGTGCGTATAGGGCTCCACCTGAAAAGGATTTTAAACAAATTTGTGAAACCATTAAATTGATCCGGGAAAAGCTTGACATCGAAGTTAACGTATCACTAGGATTCATGACAAACGAACGTGCAAGAGTATTGAAAAATTTAGGTGTTAAAAGGTATAACCATAATCTTGAAACTGCAAAGAGTAATTTTGAAAAAATTTGTACTACCCATTCATATGAAGACAGGATAAATACGGCTAAAATTGTTAAAAATGCAGGTCTAGAACTATGTTGTGGAGGGATTATCGGTATGGGAGAATCTGTGGAACAGAGGGTTGAATTGGGAGTTGCATTAGCTTCACTAGATCCTGACGAAGTTCCAATAAATATGCTAATAGGTAGAGAAGGCACACCCTTGTACGGACAACAATTCATAACCGAAAAGGAAATTCTTCAAACCGTTGCCACCTTTAGGTTTCTAATGCCAAAAACAATATTAAAGATTGCAGGTGGACGAGAAGTTCACTTAAGAGGCGAAGATAAAAAAATTCTCCAATCTGGTGCTAATGGAATCATAACTGGCGGTTATTTGACAACAAAAGGGAATAGACCCAGTGATGACTTGAAGATGCTAAAAGAGATTGGTGTTAGATAAAAATACTTCAATCCATTTTAGAAATATTTTAGCCAAACTAAAGAATGAACATTTATTTAGGCAACTAAGAATTGTTGATGAGGACTCCTCATCAACAATTCGAGACCCTAGTTCAAATATCTGTGATTTCTCTTCGAATGATTACCTTGGATTATCCAAGAATGAAGTTTTGATAGAGAAACTAAAAAATTTATCTACTAATTCTATATCCCAATGTAGTTCAAGACTAATTAGTGGAAACACTTTAAAACTCGAAGAATTGGAAGATTCTTTGTCCCATCATAGAAACTCAGAATCATCATTAGTTTATCCAACGGGTTATATGGCAAATTTAGGTGTTATCAGTTGTATTGCAGACAAGAACACTGCAATTTTTAGTGATGAGTACAACCACGCAAGTATCATTGATGCCTGTAAGCTATCTGACGCTAAGGTATACGTTTTCTCTCATAACAATGCGATTGAGCTCGAACAAAAAATATTGAGGTCAAAAGAAGATAAAAAAATAATTATTACGGAAGGGATTTTCAGTATGAATGGTGATTTTGCTAAACTAGCTGAGATTTCCAAAATTTCAGAGATGTATGGTTGTATTTTGGTTGTCGATGACGCGCATGGAGATTTTATAGTAGGCAACAAAAAATTTAATAGTTATTCGGGGACTCCCAGCTTGTTTGATGTTGATAGAAACGTCGACATTCACATTAGTAGTTTAAGTAAGGGTTTGGGTTGTTTTGGTGGTTATGTTAGTTGTCCAGAGTTGATAAGAGATTTTTTAATTAACAAGTCCAGATCCTTCATTTTTACTTCTGCTCTGCCGGATTTTTTGTGTGAATTAGCCACCACTTCTATCGAATTAGCAAAAAAAGGAACTCAACAAAAAAAACTTGAAAATAATATAATCTACTTTCAAGATATTGCGAAGGAACAAGATATTCCTGGATTAGCTAAAAGTATACAAACACCTATCATTCCCATTATTATTGGATCCGAGAAAAAAACTATTACTATTTCAAGGAAATTACAATCACGCGGCTTCTATGTTCATGGAATTAGATATCCCACAGTAAAGAAAAATGAAGGACAGTTAAGAGTGTCCTTATCTGCCACCCACACTTACGATCAGATTTCAGAATTAATTGAAAACGTCGTTAGTCTTTTAAAACAGTAAGTAATCAAATATTTCAAAATTCGAATTTTGAAATATTTCGAATTTGAAGACATTTATAAAACACTACCGTTTGTTCTTATCTAGCGAAACTCACTCTAATTCTATAGTACTACTCTATATTTTTAGTGTTACTACTAACATATTAGTGTTTATACTAAATGCATAGTAGCTATACTATACTAATAGTTTATATGAATAATAATAAATTGCTTGAATACTATTATATAGTAACATTTTGTATCGTAACGCTGTGGAAAACAATATATCTTTATTGATACAAACTAAATTGTTTTGAAAGCAGTAATACTAGCAGGTGGATTTGGAAAAAGACTTAAACCAATCACAGATAATCGACCAAAACCCATGATTGAAATTTTAGGCAGGCCAATTATTGAGTGGCAGATTAAATTATTGTCTAAGAATAACATACGAGAGATAATTATTTGTGTAGGATACCTAAAAGAACAAATAATTAATCATATTGCAAGCGGAAACAAGTTCGATGTGAACGTGGCTTATATGGTGGAAGAAGAACCTCTAGGAACGGGAGGAGCTTTAAAAAATACCCAGTCATTGCTAAAAGACGAGAAGAACGGTTTTTTTATGATAAATGGAGATATTCTCACTAATATAGAATTTAGCACGTTATCGCATAAGAATGAATTCAACTCAATCGCTGTAGTACCATTAAAAAGCCCTTTCGGAATTGTAGACTTTAATGATCAACTATTTGTTACAGGATTTAAAGAAAAACCTAATATTTCAGACAAATGGATTAATGCCGGAGTATATTTTTTTAATCAAGAGATATTTAATTTTCTTCCAGATAAAGGGAATATAGAAACTACAGCCCTTCCGGCAATGGCAAATGAACAAAAACTTAGAGCAAAAAAATTTGAAAAATCTTTTTGGAAATCAATAGATTCACATAAGGACATAGAAGAATCATCCAAGGAATTAGCAAAATTTTATTCTAAATAATGACGAAAAACAAAATAGCCTTCAGCACAGGATCTCTATTAAATCCCAAACAAATTCTGAATTTTTGTTCGAATGTTGATAATAACAAGAATGTCCACTCAATATGGACACCCGAATCGTGGGGTAAGGAAGCGTTTTCATTACTAGGATCTATCTCGCAAGTTACAAATAGAGTTAAAATAGGAACATCCATCATTAATGTTTACACTAGAACTCCTGCTACAATAACTATGGGAGCAATAACATTAGATTTGCTCTCCAGGCACCGTGTCATTATCGGGCTAGGTACAAGCACCCCCCAACTTATAGAAAACTTGCATGGAATAAGATTCAAAGATCCTCTTTTAAGGATGAGAGAATATGTGGAATCGATACAATCGTTACTTAAAGTAGGGAAAACCACTTTTGAAGGTCGTATTATCAAGATATCAGAATTTGAGCTTTTAGAACATTCCAGAGATAATATACCTATTTACGTGGCCGCAGTCAATTCAAGAATGCTCAATCTTTCCAAAGAAATCGCTGACGGATTTATCTTGTACCTAAAACCAAAGGAAGAAATAGAAAGAATAATGAAAGAAGCTGGTCAATTTCAATTCAATAGGCCCTTTACAAAGGCAGCCGTAATTATCACATCAGTGTCCAATAGTGATCCCTCCAAGGCCGTAAAACGTGCTGCTAAAACCTTGGTATTTTATATATCGGTTGGAAAAATCTATTACAAATATCTGCAAAAGACAAAATACGGAGACATAGTAAAAAAAATTTATTCTGATTATCACAAGTATGGTCTTGATGAATCGATACGGAATATCACACCAGAGATTCTAAATGATTTAGTAGTTGCCGGCAGTGTAAATGATTGTATATATCAAATCAAAGGATTTATGAAGACAGGTATTGATTTACCAATACTACAAGTAAATCCTACAATAGGTTCTAACGGAATTGTTAGTTTCAAGGATTTTTATGATTTATGAAAGTAGCGATCATCTCGTCAGACACACAGAAATTTACAAAGAATACGAATTCTACACTAGCGGAAATTGCATCTAGGTCAATTATTAGTCTATTAGTCAAGTCAAAGATCCAAAAGACTGAAATCGATGGGTTAATAGTATCAACCAATTCAGTCGAACCATATGTAAGTAACATTATTTCCGAAATGGTGGGCCTCAAACTTAAAGTCTCAACTAAAGTTGAAAATCTTTGTAACTCTGGAACGAGTGGCATATTGTTAGCATATTCATTGATTCAATCAGGAATGTGTAATGCAATATTGGTAACAGGTGCAGAAAAACAAGATAGCCCTGGAAATAAGTTGATTTGGGATATTTCAAGAGGCCTTTATGATATGCCTGTGCATTGGGCGTCGCTTTATGCAAACAATCATTTTCGTAAATTTGGTACAAACGCAGAAGACTTGGCCTTAATTTCTCTTAAGAATCATAGAAATGCAAATAAGAATCCGAATGCAATTTTCTTTGACAAGACCTTCACATTTTCTCAAATAATAGGGGCGGTGGAAGTTGCATCGCCACTTAGAAAATTTGACTGTTGTTATCCTTGTGAGGGCGTATCATCAATATTGTTGGTTTCAGAGGAATTATCTGTCAGATTTGAACAGCCGATTTGGATATCCGGAATCTCTCAGAATAATCAAGGTGCGAGTATTGCCTCCATAGCAGGAAGCCTGGATAGCATAATTTCAACCAAAATAGCAGCTAAGGAAGCGTTCCGACAAGCCGATTTGTCTCCCTCAGATATCGATATTGCTGAACTACATGATGCATTTAGTATATTAGAAATAATGGCATACGAGGATATCGGTTTTGTTAGTAAAGGAAATGGTAAAAGGATGTCCAAAGAATATCAACTTTCTACTAACAAAAGAGGCGGATTATTAGGCTGTGGTCATCCGATTGGTGCGACTGGGATTGATCAAACTAGTGAAATCGTACTTCAATTACAAGGGTTGGCCGGCCAGAGACAGGTAGAGAATGCGAATATAGGACTCGTTCATAACATGGCGGCAGCTGGTACATCAACAACGATCATAATTCTGCGAAACTAACATGAATCTCTTTGATTCTGTATTAAAAATTGCAAGAGGCGGAAAACTAGTGTCATCCTATTGTAAGAACTGTGACAAGTATATTTGGCCACCCAAACAATTTTGTAATTACTGCAATTTAGCAGTGTCATTTAAGGATGTAAAAAGAGAAGGCATAGTCCTAGTAAAAGGCTATTCAAATCTTCAGGGTAAAAAAAGGCCCTTTGCTATTGGCGAATTTGATGGAATCCGCATTATTGGATCTATTAATGACGATATTGTGATTGGTGAGAGCATCATAATGAGTGAAATTAGAGTAACGAATGGAAGATTGGATATTAAATTTGTCAGCAATTCAACCTAAAATAATTATTAATAAGTTATACACTTTAATTTTTGATGGGTTACGAGGGATATCTTAGCGATAGAATGCTTATGAGTAGAGATGCATTGAACAAAAAGCAGATAAAGATAAAAATATTGGAACATGACGAACGAAATAGAGATTTATCGAAAAATGGTGACCGAGTGTTAATAAAAAAAATTCTATTGATAATTCAAAATCTCGAGACTGAGGAAATTGAAGAAATAGAATTAGATATAGAGGAACTCGAATCTCGAATGAAAAAGGAAAGGTTATTTACCTCATCTAACAGATGGGTACCACGTGTAGATATAAAAAATAATTTTGTTTCTGGAAGTAGGCACACATATCTTCTTTCTGATGCAATTGCATTAGATATAGTATCTTTCTAAAAACTAAGCGCCGCTGATCAGACTCGGACTGATGACCTACTGGTTAACAGCCAGTTAAGCTTCATAACACGAATTATGAATTTGCTCTACCAAGCTGAGCTACAGCGGCACTATCTAAATAAAAATTATGAAGAATAATTAAATGTTATGATTGTTTCATTGATACATAAATTATAAGGCAATAAAAAAAACAAGATTAGATTCTCGGTTTATAGTGTGTTAAATTGTCATCCTTTTGAATATATGTAAACCCCGTCAAGGAACACTCTTGAATCCTTGTTTTTTATCTTGGTTGAAGATTCTATATTGGCCGCTGTTTGGGAAACATTCTCGATATTGGGTCCTGTGATCAATATGTCATCTCCTTGAACAACTACTTTTGTCTCCTTACCTATTATTTTCGAAACACGAGATGAACGCTCACCAAAAAAATTCTCAATATGAACTTCCTGACCTTTGATCTTGACTGAAATCGGAAAGTGAGCAAATACAATTTTTAATTTGTAAGTAAATCCAGTTGTAGACCCTTTAATCATGTTTCGGATGAGGCTCTGGATAGTATTTACTAAGGCATAATCACTTTTTCTGTTCCCATATGACTTTATTGTGATTTTTTCATTTTCAACATCTATCGTAGCAGGCATCTTAGTAAAGTCCTTTTGAACAGAACCATTTGATCCTTTGGTTGTAATCAAATTATTATCTTTTTGGACAGTAACGCCTTCTGGAATTGTTAACTCGTTTGTATAAAAATCGGGCTTAGTAGACATATCCTATTAATGAACCTCCTAATCCCTGATCTTGAGCATCATGATGAGACATAATTCCCTTGTTTGTAGATACTATCAATATACCCATATTGTATGACGGCAAGAATTGTCGTTCCCAATCTAAGTATCTATCCTTTTTTACGCTGAAACGTGGGGTGATGATACCACATTTATTTATTTTTGCGAGTAGCTGAATTCTAAATTTACCTAACCGTCCATCATCAACCTGTTCAAACTCACCAATATATCTGTGCTTTTGCATTACTCTCAACACTTCACTAGAGAATTTCGATGCAGGTAACACAATACACTCCCTTTTTCGTCTCATTTCATTGTTATATAATGTAGTAAACAAATTAGACAAAATATTTAATGCGGGCAACTTCTGAACCTCTATTCGTACTTCCTAAAACCCAGGGAAAAAGCAACCTCTCTAAAACATCTTCTACACAGCATCAAATCATAAGAGCAAATCATTCCGCTAAATGAACCGCATCTTTTACACCATCTCGTACCTTTGCCATGTGCTAATTTTTTCCTTCCTGTTAAGGCATAATCTCTAATCTTGATCTTCATACCACTTCTGCTCCAAATTGCGACTTAAAATATTGAATAGATTCATCCCTCGTGATTCTATGGCTTTTACCTATTTTGGTTGGATTTCTTCTGGTGGATATTCTATATCCTGGTCTCATTAACGCAGCACACACATCCATTCCAAAAATACCAATGTCAGGATTGTACTTGGTACCTGGTATATCTATATGTTCATGTATACCGAACGAGATATTGCCATTATTGTCAAATGATGAAGCCTTTATCACATTCTTTTTTGATTCTATAATTCGTCTTAAAAAGTTTGTGGCATCTGATCTTCTTAAAGTTACCATAGCTCCAATGGGTTCACCTTTGTGAATTCCAAAATCTCTTACACTCTTTTTGGCGCCCCTAACACTTGGCTTTTTACCAGTTAATTCTAATAGAGCATTTTTGGCCTTTTCAACAGGGTCACCAGATTTCCCAACACCAATATTTATGACTACTTTAGATAATTGAATTTCCTTCATTGGATTTTCAGTCTCTTCACTCAAATACCAACACCTCCAGCACAGGTTTATCTAACCCTATAGGCATAATTAATTCAACTGGTAGTTCAACTGTTTTCTCATCAAATGTTAATACCACTCGCTTTGGCAAAGAAAACATTCCATTCTTTATTTCCTCAACTCTACCTATCTTGCCAGCATTTTCTCCTTGAACGACTATAACAAAACAGCCTGTATCGAATTTAATATGTTGATCAATCTTTATTTCGGGTAGCGTTACCAAACATACATCACCGACATTCATATCTCTATTGTCAGAGATCAATGATTTACCATCATGAAATCCAAATTGGATCTTTCCACCCTTAGTGGTTGTCTTGCTTGTGATCTTTAATAATTTTGACGTATTTTCTTTTGTCTCAACAGGCACTAATAGCTCTGACCCTTTTGGAATTAACCTGTATGCCTTCTTGCCAGTAGTTACTTCGATAATATCCATTATGCCTACACCGAACCTCATGTCCCTTCTTACAACACGATCAACCATTATTTGACCAGAATTCAAAATTTGTTTAGTTTCACTTGCTGTAGAACTAAGATGCAATATATCCCTAAGTACTATACCAAGAGGATAACATCTTGATTTCGAGTAGGGTCCAGGTCTGGGCGATAGAATGAATTGAGAAGATTTTCTTTTTACATCCCAAAACTTTGGAGCCTTTTGTCTTTTTAATTTAGTACTCCCACTTTTTCTTACCAAATATTATTCACTATCCTTTTTTACTCCTTTTTACTCGCTCTTACTGTTGGTTTTCTTGATGATTTATTAATTTGTTCCTCTTTTCGTTGTAATTTTTTCTTTCTTTTATCATCGTCAAGGTGGAGTGAAGTAATTTGAACATTTGATGAGTGTATCTGAACTTTTACTTGTCCTCCCTTTATTTTTTCTCGTTGAACTCCTTCGATACTTAACCTGCTTCTCTCAGTATTCAATTTTTCTACTTTGCCTTCTACCCCTTTGTATTCACCCCGCATTATCTTTACCGAGTCACCTTTTATGATGCGCACGCTTTTCTTCCCGTAATCTTTGCTTAAACTATCGGACAAGTTAGCTGAAATATTTCCTATTTTCTTTTTCATAATCAATATCACTCAGACTATCATTGATGCCAAGTTAGCAATCCTTGGCCATTTCTCGGCGGCTTCGGCAGCCACTGGTCCCTTTAAATCAGTTCCTTTTATTTCTCCTTCTTGTGTAACTAAAACTGCCGCATTATCTTCAAAGGACACTCTTATCCCATTCAATCTTCTTATTGGATATTTTTGTCTCACTATAACTGCTCCAAAAATCTGTTTTCTCAATTCAGCTGGGCCTTTCTTAACCGTTACCGTTACAAAATCACCTACGGCTGCTGCAGGTAACCTTGAATGTCTTCCTTTATAACGAGTAACCTGTGCAATTTGCAATATTTTGGCTCCTGTATTATCCGCACAAACCAAATTTGCATACAATGGCAAGGATCGCGTTACGTATGGTCTGAATTCCTCGACTCCTCTTGAGGATACTGCTCTTGATTTCGTAGACATGACTATTCACTAACCTCCACTACTGCAAATGAAACAGTTTTTGAAAGTGGACGACATTCTGCGATCTTTACCTTGTTTCCATCTTCTACATCCTGACAGTCAGAAATAAAAGCATGGATCTTTGATTTGCTTCGTTCGTATCTTTTGTATTTATTAACAAATCTTGAATATTCTCTTTCAACAACAACCATATTCTTACTCTTATGACTAACAACTATACCACTAACAAGCTTGCCTCTCAAAGATAGCGATCCACAAAACGGACAATATTTGTTTGTACATGTTTTTTTGGGACCTTTAACTTGAATACCAATATCTCTTACCATTAAATTCACTTGATCTTATCCTTAACTTCTTCTGGCCTTCCTAATAATCGCTTGCCAGGGAGAATACACAATCCTTGTTTAGTGGTTATACAAAATTTTGAAATTTCATTTTTAGGAATTTTTGTAATTTTGTCTAAGGCGGGGCTTTTTAGAACTATCATATTTTTAGTTATGCTCACTACTTTGCCATTTTTTCCATTGTTTTGGGGGTTTAATGATTTGAGGATGCAGAATGTCGAGTGTAATAATCTACTATCCAGATTGTCTTGGATATCATTATTTAGATTCATTTTTGTTTTTGTCCTCCTGTTCGTTCGTTCATAAGTGTCAAGATTCTGGCTATGTCACGCCTTTTCCACCTAATAACTCCAGCATCTTTTTTAAGAGTACCTTTTAAAGCTTCGGATTTGAGCTTTGCCAAGTCAACCTTAAGATCGGTTAATTTGTCTTTTAAATCAGCATCATTAAACTGTCGAAGTGTCTTAGTTTTATTTCTAGCCAATTACTTATTGATCTCTCCTGTATTTTCTAATATTTCTTTCTGATTATTCTTCTCAGTAGTTTCATCTCCCTTGTCTAGTTCTGAATTATCGATTTCGTTTGTGCCTATCTCGCCTTTATGTGATGCATGTTCCTTATATAATGAGACAAGCTCAAATTCAGGTGGAGTCGCATCTTTAATCGCAATTTTTAATCTAATTCCCATTATTCCCATCTTAGTTAGTACATGAGTTATTCCTTCTCTCACGACTTTGTCAGCCATGTTTCCGCTTTTTGGTATTATACCGGATGAGTGTTTTTCAAAATGAGCCCTCTCACTTCTTAGTTTACCTGAAATAGTAACTTCCACTCCCAATGCTCCGGCATTTTTAATGGTATTTACGGTCCAAAGTGCTGCACGTCTAAAAGCCGTTCCCCGTTCAATAAGTTGTGCCAAACGGTTACACATTATTTTTGGGTTTAATTCGGGAACTTCAACTTCAACTACAGAAATTTGTGGGTTCGTAAGGCCAAATTTTACTTCAAGTTTGGATGTAAGGTCTCTGATCCCACTCCCCTTTCTTCCAATGACCAATCCAGGTCTTGTTACATATAAAGTAAGTCGGGTCCCTAATGGTGATTTTTGTATATCCGCGCCACCAAATCCTGCATCCTTTAATTCTGCCCTCAGAAATTCATCGAGTTCGCTATTGCGGTAGTTGTTTTTTAAAACGTTTTTAATAGCATTCATTTTAACTTGTCCTTCCTTCCATCGCTACGATTTCTACATGTACTAATGTATCATATTTTGGACTTGCCCGACCCATGGCTCTGGGAGTAAATCTCTTTAGTTTTGTACCTTGATGTACAACAACAGAAATTATCTTTAATCTATCTAGATCCATTCCTTTGTATTCTGCATTGGATTCAAGATTATCAAGAAGTTTAAGAAATTCTTTAGTAGATTTGTGCGGATATCTTCCAGAGCAAAAACCGTCCCGTATATTTGATCTATGAGCAACCTCATTATGATATCGACGGTAAGGAACGGCTATTTTTTTTGTCAACACATCCTCTAAAAATTCCCTTGCTTTCTCAATCGATTTATTGTTTATAGCGAGTGCAATCTCTCTAGAGTGTTTATGTGATATTGATTTGTCTCTTATAGCAGCTCTAACATGTCTTGACTTTTCGTATTTTTGAAAAGAGTATGAATAATCTGGCATGTGTATCACTTTAGCGGGACGTAAAGGCTCGATCTTGAAGATCCTACACCAGGTGCTCCATGTTGCACTCTCTTATTTGTTATTGCGTATTCACCGAGGTAGTGTCCTACCATCTCTGGTCTTACCGTATAAGAAACAAATTCCTTTCCATTATGTACTAGCACAGTCAATCCGATCATATCTGGAAGTATAATCATGTCTCTAAGATGTGTCTTTAACTGACCCTTTAATTTACCATCTCGAGCCAACTTTAAATCTTCTCTAAACTTCCGTTTTTCATCATTCATATATGTAGACAATCTCTTATCAAGAGATCTCCTCTGTCTTGAATTCAGAAGAGGCATCAGTGTTTCAATCGAAAGTTTTTGTATCTGATCACCTGAATATCCTTTAAACTTAAATTCTCTCGCCATTTCAGGTTACTCCAAAAATACAAATTTTATTTATTTGATTCAAAGAATTTTTCATTTCCTATACCAATCCTAAGTTCGTTGCAAGCTGTCTTGCCCCGTCCACATTCCTAAATTTCATAATAGCCTTTTTACCACGAATCGTATTAAAAGTATTTACCTCACTGATTTCTGCCTCATAAATAATTTTCATTGACTTTATAATTTGTTGCTTGGTTGCCTTATTATGCACTATGAAACTAAGTTTATTTTCCTTCTCTATTATGTTAAATGTCTTTTCCGTTACATAAGGTTCCAGAATTATCTTACTGGCCAAATCAGCATCAATATCAAGACTCTTACTGTTTAATAGATTATTCAATTTTGTTCCTCCATCAGTTTGTGAGTGGGAATTTTAATATTTTTCAGTATATCTAAAGAACTCTTTGAAAAAAGAGTTAGCCGCACTGGCCTAGCCCCTGGTGCCAAGTCAAGTATACTCAAATCCTTAACTCGCTTTACGCTTACGCCAGGTAAAGAGTTGTCCAATTTTAATAGATCACATTCGTCATTCCCTACCACAATTAGTGCACTTTTTCCCACTCTACTTGGGCGACCACGTCGCTTTGCTTTTCCCGATCGTTTTTTTACTGCTCGCTCTACCCTTTCAACATCTCTTCCTAAACCTAGTACTTCCAGTAATTCATGCAAAGTCCTTGTTTTATTTATCTTCTCCACATCATTTGTAATTACTATAGGAAATGAATTTACACCTTCAATCAGGTGACCCCTTTTTGTAATTAACTCGCCATTGGAAGTACAAGAGATCGCAGAGTATAGCGCAAGAATTCTTTCCTTTTTATTCATTTTCTTATAAGTCACCTTCCATGATTCCGGTGGATGAGTCAGTCTACCCTTGCGCACTCCGCCAACACCAGCTGCTTGACCAGCTCTAGAAAATCCTTCTCCCTTTGCACGAGCAAGTCTAGCAATTCCCAACCCTGTATTACGAGATTCAGCACTAACCATTTCGCCTGCAGCAGGATATCTACCCTGTCTCTGGAAGTGATGAGTGTTAATATTTACAAATGCTTTTTTGATGACTTCTGGACGATATGGAAAATGAAACACTGGAGGTAATTGGATGCTTTCTATTTCTTTACCATTCAAATCGAAAATTTTCGAGTTCATTTATATCACTACCTCCAATATTTTAGGTTCGTTAATTTTGGATTGTTTACTCCTAATTGGCTGCCTTAATTTTATGAGCCTCTTAGGAACTCCCGGAATCGTGCCTCGTACTATCATATAGTCCCCTTTGACCAAACCAAAATGCTTATACCCACCCGCAGGATTTATTTTTACAACTTCGGTATTTTCGGAATTTGACATTAGCAAGATCCGTTTATTATATTCAGTTCTTTGATGAAATCCTCTTTGTCCTTGCCTTGCGACAGTATACATTATAGTAGCTGGTGAAATTGGTCCCAAGGTCCCGACGGCTCTGACACTCTTCCTTGATTTATGTTGTTTCCTTTTCACACCGAATCTAGTAATAGGGCCCTCAATTCCTTTTCCCCTGGTGATCCCATGAACGTCAATATTTTGACCCGTTTTAAAAACATCCGAAACCTTAATCTCTTGGCCTAATTTTGATTTAAGAAATTCGAATTTTGATTGACTATCTTTTCCAGAAACAGGAATTTCGTAAATGAACGGTGATTTTTGCGATAGTCCAATCTTATTTGGATTTACTGCAACGATAGCCATTAAATCTTTGGCTATTGAAATTTTTTCTTCTGCTTTTTTCATAGCATCTTCCGAAAACTTAGTCTTATATCTAGCAGATATTTCTTTAACGCTGTCTTTAGAAAACACGTCAAATAAGGCATGCCTACCATATTGATCTTCAGAATAAGCACGTATTCCTATAATTTTTAAAGGTGGTAATGAGATTATTGTAGAATGATTCATTAAGGGTTTACCAAAATTTGGAGTCTTCTCCTTATCATCAACTGTCATAACCTGAATTTGCCCAACCTTAAATCCGGCAAAGCCAACTAATCCGACATTCTCACGACTAACATTCTCGGGCCATGTTCTTATCTTAGCTTCTAAGCTTTTCGCTCTGGCCCTAGGGCGAAATGCAATGCTACCCCTTCTTGGTGCGCTATATTTGCGGTGACCCATAGATAGGAAAATTTTTCGGATCCCATTAATAAGTCTATTATCGGTTAATCAAACCTAAAATCATTTCAGACAGGAGTTCAGGATAGACAGGACCCCTAAAATAGCTTCTTCAAGCCTTACGGTTTGAGTTCCTTGAAATGGGAAGAAATTAAAAGATTGATACTTCTTCATATCTATCCCTTCTTTTTCAAATATCATATCTAGACCATATTTTGGAGATCCAAATATCACCAAAATTGTTGTACCCACTTTGATATCTTCAGATATCTGAAATTGCAATTCGTCTTTATCGAAATGTTTTGAATATTTTGAGGTTAGAATTAGATTAGACGGATTATATCTTTCAATGACTTTTTTTAAATCTGGAAAATAACGCACAGAGTACCCCCAAAACAAATTAGAGAGTTCTTGTTCCGTTACATCAACAGCGCGTAACTGCCTATTTCTCCTCACCAATCTTACATTAATTTTCTTACCAACTTGGTTAAATTTTCCATCGTAATTTACTAAAGAATCTAGTCCTACATCTACACAAAGAGTCCCTATTTTTTTTTCTATTAGGCCTACCCGGATATCGCCGCTTTTCAAATATTTTATATCGACTTTGTCCTTATGATGAGGTGATCTTATAGGATGAAGTCGGCCAACTGTTTTTAACATCTCAGACATCGGATATATTTTTTTCCTCAAATACTGAGGGGTGTCTAAATATTCCAGTATAGTAGATAGAAATTGTCGTTCGTAAATAGCGGGGTTTAAGACCTTATCATGAAATATATTGATATTATTAATGCGGAAAATTGAAAGTGTTCTTGCTAATTGAAATATTTTTAACGTCTTATCAATATCGGTTTTAACGCCATATAGATATGAATCAGGAATAGCGATATCATATTTCAAATTTTTTCCTGTAGTTCGCACTACCTTTCACTTAATAGTTCATTTACAGCGCCTTCTAAGTATCCTTCTGATCCAAAAAAACTATAACGTAATGAACCTTCTTTATCTATGATAATCGAAGAGGGCGTCCCACGCAACCTATATGTTTCAAAAGTCATTGGTGAGTATTCCTTATTAGCCAGATAATCACGCACTCTCTGCGTTAATTCACTTTTATCTTTATTTGAATAAGTAGAGTAATCCGGTACATACACGCTTATAAATTCATTAATCATTTTGTCAGTAACATCGGTAGGCATCTTGATAATTTTATCATGGGCTATAGGAAACGGGATTTTATAATATAACTTATCACCTTCTATTAATTTTCCGTGTTGTCTCAAAGCCTTGTATGTTTCGCCTATAACTTTTCCCTCGGACACTAAGAGTTTCAAATTCTCTATCGTATTCTTATCATAGTCTTCAAATGCAGTTGCGACTCCAATTACCTTTACCCCCTTATCCTTGAACTTTTCGTACAGGTTTACTGCTTGCGGCAATCCATACAGAAAGCAACCCGGACAGTTTACTTGGAAAACCTCAACTACAATAACATTACCAATCATCTCGTCAATATTGGTTGGCAAGCCCTGAACCCAATCCGATAAGATAAGATTCGGGGCTTTAGATCCAATTTCGATAGACATTATTAATTAGATTCTTTTTAATTTAGAATTATTTAAACGATAAGTATCTAAAATTAACTTTTCTTCAAAATATCAATGAAAAAATTAGGATTGTGTCTCCTTACTCTGTACCTGTTTTGAATAATTATCTATTTCTTCAGATGACATCATACGCAATGATTTAGTGTTAGAATCAATCACTGCTAATCGGATGTGTTTTGTACCTGTTTTTTCTTCACTAACCATAAATATCGATTCTATTGCAAGAATACAGGCTTTTTCTAAGCCAATATCGTCTTTGTAATTTTTCTCTAGATGCTCAGTAACCTGTTCACTACCTGCCCCAATTGCCACTGCATCATATCCAATATATGTTCCGCTCGGGTCTGTAAGGTACAAACCGATTCCATTCTTGTCGACTCCTGCAAGTATCAGTGCAACGCCAAATGGTCTGGCTCCAGCATATTGAGTATATTGTTGTGCCATATCGGCTAAATTCTTGGCAACTCCTTCAACATCGACCACCTCATCGTAAATCAATCTATTACTTTGAGCAAAAAATCTTGCGTGGTCAACTTGAGTCCTAGCATCCGGAATATAACCTGCTGCTGCAAGTCCTATATGATCATCAATTTGAAATATTTTTTGAGTAACATTTGATATTTGTAATTTTCTAGTTTTTTCTTCAACGGCTAGTATAACTCCATCAGTGCTTTTTATCCCCAATGCTAGAGTACCTCTTCTAACCGTTTCTATTGCATATTCTACCTGATATAAACGGCCATCAGGTGAGAAAACAGTAATTCCTCTATCATAACCTGCTGCTGCTGGTAACAATTCAACTAAACTACTTGTAGATCTTTATTTATAGTTACCTTATTTAAAAAATAAACGAATATTTATCCTTACTAGTTAGTGTCTTTAGCCATTTGATAACAGAGGAAATTAAATTTTTTGGTCATAAGAACGTTCTTTCACTACATCCGCGTACCTTGGAAATTACAAAAGATCTGCGTTTGACTTCAAAGGGAGACTGTATTATAGGTGTGAAAGCTACAAAGGCCTGCTCCGATATTCGAGCAGATTTAAAGCAAAAAATCAGGACAAAAAACTCCCGTATTGAATTTGAACTAATAGTAGAGCCCTTTACTTTTAGCATTTCTGGTTTAGGAAGTTGTGAACTTAGTTTAGATCATAGTCATGATATTGTACTTAGAAAAAGCACCTTCATTTGCAGCCGCACCATCTGTCTAAATAGCAGCACCGCTGCGGTCGATATTCCCCGACAAATAATTGACCTACTTAAGGATCCCGAAAAAGAGGGGACTCTGAGAATCATGGTAGACTAGAATTTTTGAAAAATTTAGCTGGATTTTTCAAATTTGTATCCAGTTATTCTTTCATAAGCATTGATATATTTCTCGGAAATATCGGAAATCAGTTTAGAAGGCAGGCGAGGTACATTTGGATCCAATTTTGATCTTCGACTTTCTTCTACATGTTGTTTAAACCCAATTTCATCTAACCAATCTCTCAGGATCTGCTTATCGTAACTATCTTGTACGGCGCCTGGTCGATAATCATCTTTATTCCAAATTCTAAATTCATCTGGTCCGATAGAATCTGCAAGGAGTAATTTATTTGTAGATTGTTTTTTTCCAAATTCAAATTTTATGTCGGCTAAAATAAAATCAGAATTAGTAACTATGGAATTTATCTTTCTGAACAGATCAAGTGAGGAATTTTTTAGAAAATTAAATTCATTCGGAGTAATCATTTGATTCTCCAAAATCTTCGAGGCTGTTATCGATTCATCATGCTCATCCGATTTTGTAGTAGGATCAAAAAGTAATTGAGGTAATTTTGATGCAAGTTGAAGGTCTTTATTTTTGAAATGGTGGTTCAAGTCGTCTAAATTAAGATCGTTTTTTAAATATCTGGAATATAAACTCCCATAGAGATAGGACCTAACCACACATTCGATTGGAATCATTTGCAGTTTTTTTACTTCTATCATAGTAGGCGAAACTCTTCTAATAAAGTGATTATTAAAATCTAATTTTTCAAACCAAAAAACCGCAAAATCACATAATACTTTTCCTTTAAAAGGTATTTCATCTTTAAGTATGACATCAAAAGCAGAGACCCTATTGGAAAAAGAAAAAATTATTGTATCATCAGACGCTTCATACATATCCTTTACCTTACCTCTCTTTATTAATTTCAAGAAGAATTCTCTCTAAATTTATATTAATTAAAGTTCTTAAATCCTTTTCATTTCATTATCTCACTTCGAGCTAAACTTTTGAAAATTGTGCGATGGAAAATCGAACTTACTGATAAAGCATCATCAATTTAATATTTCTTGAATAATTAATAAAATTCGTAATGCCCGACAAACAAGTTATGCTATTTTAAGGTGGATGTACAATTACAAAATTAGTATTTTTTAACGATATACTAAAAACCCAGCATATTGCAGGTCCCGATTCACAATGATTACTGAACATCCCATTTAAAATAAACAGTGCCACCCTTACACGAAGCCACTAACTGATTCCTAATATAAGTATGATCGACTTCAATTTCTGACAATAATTTATCAATTAATTTTTCATCATCACCTGATTCTGCAAACCTATTGATTAATTCTTCCTTTGAAAACTCTTTACCAAAATTTGATTTTAAAAAATCAAGTAAAATTTGCTTGTCCAACATATTTTTAACCAATATTCTCAGTTCCTAAATTCGTACATTACCTACATTATGGAAAGAGATTTAATAAAATGTTTCTAATTAAGATCATTGAATCATGAAAAAGCTTTGTTAATATTTTCGATAAATTTCTTCATTTTGTTTCTAACCTTTATTTCTTTCAACCTGTCTTCTAAAGATGAGCCCACTATTCCAAAATACTTGGTTGAAGGAACCCTGAATTTCGGCATTGATGCTAATGAAACATTTTCAATTTCAGGTTCAGTTATATCCACTGTTGATCTCAGTTCCAATTTGACAAAGGTAATAAAAAATTCACAGTCTACAAGGTCAGGAGATGGAGTTATTTTGACTGAGTCGGAAAATACAAACACTAGCATATCAGATGAGTTGAACCCGCTGAATCAAATAATCGATGATTCGAGTAGTATCTCATCCTCAATCGGGCTTAATCAACAACCTTCATTCTCAATGGAATCGAATCAAACAGACGATCTATCAAACAATCTTGTATCAATGTTGTCTGGAATAATTATTCAATCGATTGAAAAAGGTAATCCCACTATAAATTCTTTGAATCTGAGTGATCCATTGCAATTAAAAAGTGAAAATATTTCGATAATTTTGGCAGGAAATTGGCAAATGTCAGTATTGAATTCAAACATAACGGATTTTGATGTTAGATTTGTCATGATCACCTCCAATGGAACAGGTTTTCATTGGCATAGTATGAATGGTCTTAAGAGCGATACGAAGGTTTATTTTGGAAGCGATGAAAACATTTACTTAATAGGCACAGTTGATTTTTTTACCGAGAATAAACTTGTTTCAAAAGAAGTCAAGATAGCAATAATGATAAATAATTTGGAGACGATTCAAATCATATTCTTAGATGATCAAGTAGCAAATCATCTATATAATCACCCATTGTATGGAACGATTGATAAAATTGAAATTCCAAATTAAGGTGGGACCTTTTTCATATATCTCAAGATAGGGCTGGTAATTGCGCCTTCAGAGGCAGATTGAACCAATGAAGCGTATTTAGCTAGAGCTCCAGACGTATATCTATTCTTTATTGTCTTATTTTTTTTCATCCTGTCACCAAACTCCTTCTTGCCTATCTTTAAATTGATAGTTTCCTTCTGTAAATCTATTTCGATCTTATCTCCTCTCTGTACTATTGCAAGGGGTCCCCCAACCATTGCCTCAGGAGAAACATGTCCTATCATAAAACCTCGCGTCGCACCCGAAAATCTGCCATCAGTTATCATAGCGACTTTTTCACCTAGACCTTGTCCTACTATTGCTGCGGTAACTGCAAGCATTTCTCGCATTCCCGGACCGCCTTTCGGCCCCTCATATCTGATTATAACTACATCACCCTCTTTTATTTCCCTTTTTGAAACGGCCTCAAACGCAGATTCTTCAGAGTTGTATACTTTTGCAAAACCTCTGTAGATTTCCTCCTTAAGCCCGGCTATTTTAATTACAGCTCCTTGTGGAGCCAAATTTCCAAATAATATTTTCAGGGTTCCTTGTTTATCAATTGGATTTTCGACTGTTTTTAGTATATTTCTGTATTCTGACCGGTGGTTCTTATAATACGCTTTTGAATTCTGAAAGTTATACGATTCCAAGTTTTGTTTTAGAGTTTTACCCGTCACCGTGAGTACGTTACCATTTATGATATTCTTATCTAATAACGATTTTAAAATCACTGGTATGCCACCAATGTTATCTAAATTTAACATTACATAGTTACCACCTGGCCTCATATTTGCAATATGTGGTGTTTTCCTTCGTATGTATTCAAAATCTTTAATGTCTAATTCAATGCCTGCCTCTCTCGAGATTGCTAAGAGGTGTAAAATGGCATTAGTAGATCCTCCTATTGCATTGGCCATAATGATTGCATTCTCAAATGCCTCATATACCAAAATGTCTCTTGGTTTGACATTATTTTCCAACAACGAACCAATCGATTTTCCAGTTTCAAAGGTTATTCGTTGTCGCTCCACGCTCTCCGCCGGAGGAGTTGCACTGCCAAGTAACGACATTCCTAACGCCTCACTTATTGAAGCCATTGTGTTTGCGGTATACATGCCTGCACAGGATCCCGCTGAAGGGCATGCTACATTTTCCAAACTTATTAACTCGTCTAAGGTCATTTTGCCGGCGTCAAATGTTCCTACAGCTTCATAGACATCCTGAATTGTAACAGGCTTGCCGTTCCAATTTCCTGGAAGAATTGTTCCACCATATACAAAAATAGACGGTAAATTGAGTCTCGCCATTGCCATTAAGGTTCCAGGTAAACTTTTATCACAACCGGAGATACCTACAACCGCATCGTATTGGTGTGCTCTCACCATTATTTCTATGGAATCGGCGATTATTTCACGGCTTATCAACGAAGATTTCATTCCTTCATGGCCCATTGCAATTCCATCAGATACTGCGATGGTTGTAAACTCTCTGGGTGTGTTACCTGACTGTTTAACACCTTCTTTTGCTTTTAATGCAAGTCTTCCCAGATGAATATTACATGGAGTTGCTTCATTGCAAGTGCTGCATACAGCCACTAATGGCTTTGACAGATCGTCATCGGTCAGACCCATTGATTTATACATAGCTCTATGAGGAGCACGGGAAGGACCTTCTAGTGTTTTTCTGCTTGGTAAAACCATTACTATTACCTAAATCAAGCCTATTGAATAAAGACTGTGCTATAATTCTTGTGTCAAATTATTCAAGTGTAGCAGTTATTTTGATAGAATCTAGACCCTCGAATTTGAAAATTGTTTCACACATTCCACACTCAATACTATTGTTATGTAGCTCACTAGACGCTATTTCGTTTAGATATTCACACTTAGGGCATGGGAAAGAGAAGTTCACGGTGAAATTATCTAACTCAATCGATTCACTCATACATTCTAAAAAATTTTCGAGCTATTTAAAATGAACTAAATTTAAATCCTGATTCAGAAGAATTCACAGTAACCAATAATATTTAATGAATTAAATATTTCTAAAATATACATAATCGGATGGATGAAGTAAATGGAAATTGCATTTTTTGCAGAATCATTCAAAAGGATATACCTAATGCAATAATCTATGAAAATGATAAATTTCTCGCATTTATGGATAAATATCCTATTAATCATGGCCATACTTTGATAGTACCTAAACAGCATTATGGCAATATTCTAGAAATGCCTGCTGAACTTGTAGGTGAAATGTATTCTTTGATTCCTAAGCTAGCCAATGCTATTACAAGCGTAATCGAAAGTGATGGTTTTAATATAAATCAGAATAACGGCAAATCAGCCAATCAAATAGTACCTCATGTCCATGTACACATTGTTCCAAGATATTCTGCAGAAAAAGTTAAAGGTCAATGGCCGACTCGAAAAATTGCTAAAATGCAGGAATTGCAAAATCTTGCACAAAAAATTACAGAGAGTCTAGTACCCAGATATGAATGAATTTGACATCACTATCGGAATTCCTACATATAACGAAGAAGCAAATATACTAAAATTCTTTGAAGCCCTAAAGAGCCAAGTATTGTCCCAAGACAGATCTGTTGAAGTTATCTTCATTGATGATTCGGATGACGATACACCTCAAATCATTGAAAATCTAAGGATCAAAAACCCAGAGATTAGTATACGTCTAATTCATAACATGAGTAGGAGAGGAGCTTCATATGCGTGGAACACAATATTTAGGGTTGCCAAGGGCAAGGTGCTTATATTGTTTGATGCGGATATTGCATTGGGAGATAATTGTATTTCAACATTGACCAATAACATTAACGGACATGTTGGACTTTGTGCTTCCAATACCATTCCTGTTAGAAAAGACAACAATATCTATTCCAGTGCTGCCACATTTATAGCGAATTGGCTTAGGTCCATGAGAATGCACGGTCTTTCACAGTATACGACAATGGGAAGAGCGTTATCAATAGATACTCAATTGGCTAAAAAAATATCAATCCCGAATGAGACAATTGCAATTGATCTTTATGTTCAATGTATGATAATAAAACAGGATAAGAATATCCTCTATGATGACAATGCCAAGGTATATTTTGTCACCCCTAATAACCGAAAAGATTTTTTTAGTCAAATAGTCCGAGCTATGAAAGGATATGGCCAAATAAAAGAAATAATGAAGAGTTTTAATATAGAAGCCCCCATTTCTCTAATTATCAAGGAATTCTTGAAAAATTCAATACAATATCCAAGAGGAGCAATCTCGCTCCTTCTTTGTTACAGTCTTTTTCCTTTTTTTTATGCACGGTATAGTTCAAAAGTTACACACATTTGGGATATCGCATACAGTACAAAGGAATATGCTCGATAGAATAATTTTATTAGCGTATCAATACCTTCATCAGTGGATCACGAAGTTTCTGTAATCAATCTGCGAAGCTAGATGTATTATCATGATTTGATATATTTGAGAAATTGACTATTTGGATTATATAATTTTCTATCAAGTATGTCTTTCCTAACCCGAGATAATAATTATGCATATTGCCAATGTAGCAAGACACCCAAACAATGCGAGAGTTGTTTTCCACATTCCCATGTTTTCTTTCTCACTAATATCCCAAATACCTCCTCCAGACTTTGGTACGTTCCAGTTCTTGATCATATCATAGCTATAAAACCTCGATAAATCAGCTGAAGGAATCCATTCACCATTGATTGGAGAGGAAGATTGAATAATATCATTCCGAAGAGTCGAATCATATTTCTTTCTGGCATTGATGTCAGATAGTACCTCGTATGCTTCTACAATTTTTAGAAACATTTGGTTAGACTCCGAACTTTTGTTCTTATCTGGGTGATACTTTAGAGCCAAATTTCTAAACGATTTTTTAATATCAGTCGCGCTAGCATTATGATCCAGTTGAAGTATGTCATAATAAGTAACGGACACTGATATCGATATGGGGGACCCCAAAGATAAATATTCTTATGCAAAGGCTATTTTTAAAAACCTAAAATATCATATTCACTACTCATAGACAATGTGAGGTTTTCGATCCGCAAATTATTTGCAAGGTATATTAATGTAAAACATACCCCTAGAAGAGAATCTGACAATATACCCAAAGAAAATAGAAATGACAAAAAAAGACCAAAACAACTTGAAAATCTTCATCAAAATATTTCAGAGTTAGGAAGGAAAACCGGTAGAGATACCCAAGCATATCCCAACATTGCAAGCGCTGTTTGTAGTTTTTGCCGATGTGAAATAAAGGCAAACGGTATACGAGCAAACTGGAAGTGGAATCTAGAACCAAACACTCTTCTTTGCGCCGAGTGTTACTCTAATAAGGATAACGAGTATAAGAGGAGAATCAATTTTTGTAATTCTTGTCAAAAAAAATTAGGGTTTATAAGATATAACCCTAAACCCATTTGGAGGATGAGTGGACAAATGTGCAGGAAGTGCTGGGATTCCAAGAACATCTCTGTACAGAACAATGCAAAAAGAAAGAAGTAATGCTATTGGTTTTGATATTTTTTGTGTTTATATTTATTTGGTTTGTACAAGTTTTAGAAATATATTTCCTCTTATTCTGCCTCTTCTGTAATTTGGTTATATTATGACTTTTGTAAGATATTAAGACTCGAAAATTGACTGCATATTGATAAATTTTTTGTTTTCCTAAAATTATTAGATAAACATATGTATGAACTAGAAATATTTTGAATTTATTATTAAATATTTACCAGCGAAGAACTATTATTGAGATTAAACAGAAAGCTCATCTCCAAAGCATTGAAACAATTCCAAGACCGCTTATACACAAACCGGCATAAGCAACTTGAGGTACACTGATACTCGCAGCTCCTATCGCGAGTGCGATTCCTGAGATAGTCATCAAAATTTCACCCTTTCTTCTACTCGTTAAATGCAAGTCAATCATCTTTAAATTATGACTGGTTTATAAAGGATTTTCTTTTCAATATTAGCGCAGATTCGATCCCAAATAGTACATTTGTCCCTCCATATTTTAAATAATTTCGATATTAATCTATGTATTATATGTTGTAAAAATAATGTAACTTATCCAAAAAAAAATTAAAGGTGGCTTAAATTTCCTGCACCAGAGGAATATGGTGACTGGCCGGGGAAATTTCGCCTAAAGTGTCCAGAAGGTCTTTTTGATAACAGCTCAATGAACCATGCTTCATGTTCAATTTCCTCCTGCATTATTCTTTGAGCGATATCATACGTTCTGGGATCCTTACCTGCGGTCATGTCACAAACTTCTCCCCATGAACGGATTGCGCATTGTTCTGCTTCAAGCAATACCTTTATGATAGAAGTCAAGTCTTTCCAGTTCTCTGGTAAGTAAGCATCCGGACATCCGGCCTGGGTTGCAAAGTCTCGAATATCTCGAGGCAAACTACCACCTAATTCATAGAGTCTCGGTACCATAGCCTCAAAATGATTTCTATCTTCAATTCTTGCATCTTCAACTATTTCTTTAATTCCCTCGCCATCGAGGCCTGTACAATGCATCCTTAAAATAGTATAATAATAATAAGTCGTAAATTCTGCACCCACGCCCTTCGTAACTAATTCCTTTAATCTCTCAACATTAACACCATTTTTTTCTAAAACCTCCAAGGCAACTACGTTTGGAACATATTCGTTATTTTCGGTCATCACCAAGGTTTAGATAATTGAATATAAAAATATTATTGTAAAAGGATTTGATTACTCAAGATTAACAATATTATTTATTTTATTTATTTTGTTAGTTCCTCCATTGAACTTATTCCCTCTCGTTCAATTAGTTGAAGTAAACATATGGTAAAACCTACGTGAGAACAATCATCAGTACTGCAATTTTTGCATTGTGGAACGCTATCAACCATATTGACTATGATAGCTTTTCCCAAATATCTATCATATAGTTTCACCTGGGTCGGTTTCGGCAAGTCGATATTTTTTAACATCATAGGCGGATTAACTTGATAATCATCCCCAAGAAAAGATTTGCAATTCATCCAATTAAGAAATGCAAACGTCCCTTCATCAAGGCTTTCACATTTTTCAACTTTATTCAATTGTTTGCTCTTCATTTTGATTTTGTCTGGGTCAGACATCATCTATCGAGATATAACGTATACGCGGTTCTAAGTTATAAAACTTTAAACTCAATAACGAATTGATTTGGATTTTCAGCCATCTGTGCAATAGCGAAAAACAGTACACATTACCACTGCGAATTAAGGAAATATCGGTCATAGATGATGATTATATGGCAGGAAAACAAGGGGAAATATCGTTTAATTCATGATTGACATTAAAAGTGAAGGAATAAATCCTCCATAAATGGTTTCCTAGATCAGATCCAGGTGGCACTGCTGATTTTTAGATTACTGTAATCTCAATTTGACAAACCCGCGAATGAAAAATGCAATAGATTTTATAATACTAGGCTATACCTGTCTGTGAAATTATTTATATTTAAGATTATAGAACTTTCTGACTAGCCCCTCGAAATCATTAAGTGATAAGGTTCATATGCCTTTGCAAAGTAATGGTATAAAACTTTTGTCGGTTTTTATCCAATATCGTTCTTAATCTATCGATTTTGGAATACTGAAATTAAAATATGGATATCAGGCTCTATAATTTTGGTATCTAAGGTAGTTTATTATCAAAATAGACCAGTGGAAACTATTCAGTTACATTAAAATCGTTATTCGAGGATTATCATTTTACAAAAAGTAATCTCTATGACAGCAGCGGAACGAATTAGCAAAATTCATGATAACGATTGAAACGAGAGTGAAAAATTCCTTGTCTCAAACTAGATATATCTAGATTCAAGATAAGGGGATATTTAGATCAAGTCCATATTGAGTCCACTTTTTGTCTACAAGAGCCTTTGTTTCATTATCGACTGCTACCTCTTCTTGTATTTCTCTGAAGAATCCTTCTTCCTTCCACTTTGTAGTAGCATCTATCCCCATTTTGGAACCGTAATTAAGTAGAGGAGACGCTGGATCAAGAGTGTCAGTAGGGACATTTTCAATAATCATGGTATCTCTCTTTGGATCTGATTTGGTGGTTACAGCCCAAATAACATCTTCGATATTATGAACATCTATGTTATGATCGACTACAACGAAAATCTTTGTCAGTGATAATTGTCCCAAACCCCATAATCCCATCATAACTTTCTTCGCTTGACCGGGGTATCTTTTTCGGATCGATATAATCCCCAATCCTTGAAACCATCCCGCTGGAGGCATAGAAAAATCTACTACTTCGGGCTGGAACATTTGTATTAATGGTAAAAAAGATCTTTCAATTACTTTTCCGAAATATGCATCTTCCAATATCGGTTTTCCAACAACCGTTGTTAAATAGATAGGTTTTTTCTTGCACATTACACCCTTTAAAGTAAAAACTGGAAAATAATCAGGAGGAGTATAGTACCCAGTATGATCCCCAAATGGTCCCTCAAGTTCCAATTTTGAAGGCTGCACCGTTCCTTCAAACACTATTTCAGCGTGGGCCGGCACCTCTAGGTCAATTGTACGACATTTGACTAGTTTAACTCCCTTTCTTCTAGAAATTCCTGCGAAAAGGAACTTGTCCATTCCTTCTGGAACTGGTGCAATGCTACTAAAAATCGTTCCAGGGTCAGACCCAATAACTATTGCGACTGGAATAGGATTTTTAGATTCTTTAGAAATATCGAAGTGTTGAGCGCCCCTCTTGTGTATTTGCCAATGCATTATTGCTTGCTTGTCATTTATGATCTGTAATCTATATACACCAAGATTTCTGATGCCAGTGTCAGGATGTCTAGTAACAGTCATTCCAAAAGTAATAAATCTTCCAGCATCTTTAACAAACGATTTTAGGATTGGGAATTTGTTAAACGAAGCGTTTTCTGTTTCGAAAATTTCTTGCACTGGACCGTTTTCTACTATTTTTGGACCATATTCAGAAATCTCTGACAATTTCGGTAACATTCGAAGCTTATTTAATACCCCGGAAGGCATTTTCATTTTGGTCAACTCCACAATCCTGTTTCCTATTTCAGAGAAATCTTTTATTTCTAGAGCTATTTCTAATCTTTTAATTGAGCCAAATGCATTACCTAAAATAGGTACATTATACCCCTTCACATTCTCAAATAAAAGTGCTGGGCTATTTTTAGAATACATCATTCTTCGCATCACCTCGGCGACCTCCAATTCAGGATTAACTTCAGTGGTAATTCTCCGTAATTCACCGATGTTTTCTAATTTTTCAATATATTCCGACAAGTTTTCAAAGGGCATCAAGATTATTGATAATCAGTCCTATATAATATCCAGTCTCTAGTGAA